>JBBSDR010000693.1:0-4785 GCA_038240465.1 Gemmatales bacterium | reverse complement strand
CGTGTTCCTGCCCAGTCATCAGGTCCCCGGCAGCAAGTCGGTCGAGGAACAACTGGAGGTCTTTTATGCCCAGTACGCCCGGCGCGTCGGACCGCTCTATTCGCGACAGGGATGACCCATGCGCCTGCGCGACAAACGCTGTCTCATCGTCGGCGGCACTTCGGGTATCGGCCTGGCCGCCGCGGCGCGTTTCCTCGAGGAAGGCGCTCGACTCGTAATCGCCGGCCACGATGAAGCGCAGGGACGAGATGCGCTCGATGTCCTCGCCCATCCCGGGCGAGTCCATTTCGTCCGCTGTGACGCTACCCTGTCAATCGAGGTTGAAGCGCTGGGGCGGGAAAGTGTATCCTGGATGAATGGTCTGGACGTGGTGTATCACGTTGCGGGGGGCAGCGGGCGGCGCTTTGGCGATGGCGCGCTGCACGAATGCAGCGACGAGGGCTTCAGCCAGACGCTCGACGTGAACCTGAAAAGTACCTTCCTGACCAACCGGCTGGCCGTGCGTCACTACCTGACGAATCGTCAGCCAGGAGTCATCCTCAACATGGCGAGTGTGCTGGCGCTGGCCCCCTCGCCCCGCTATTTCGACACCGTTGCCTACGCGGCCGCCAAGGGAGGCGTCATCGCCCTGAGCCGGCAGGCGGCGGCCCGCTACGCTGCGGACGGCATCCGCGTCAACGTGCTGGCTCCCGGATTGATTGATACCCCGATGGCGACTCGCGCCCTCGAGAATCCCGCGATCCAGGCGTTTCTGAGGAGCAAACAGCCGCTGTCGGCCGGTCCGGGATCAGCGGAGGATTGTGCAGGCGCGGCCGTGTTCCTGTGCAGCGACGAGGCCCGCTTGCTGACCGGAGTCATTCTGCCTGTTGATGGCGGTTGGTGTGTGAGTGACTAGCTCGAAGCGCCAGCAAGAGACCCGCGCTTGCGCTTCGGGCTGGTGTAAAGCCCTGAGGAGTTTCCGTGTCCGAGGATATACTCTCTCCGCAAGGAGCGCAACCAGTCAGTGAAGAAATCATCGCCGATGCCGCCGAACTGGCGCGCTGCTGCGAGTACCTGGCAAGCTGTCCCCGGATCGGTTTCGACACCGAGTTCGTCGGCGAGGACACCTATCAGCCGCGCCTGTGTCTCGTCCAGGTCGCCACGCCCGAACGACTGTTCCTGATCGACCCCCTCAGCGCCGGCCCGCTCGATGCATTCTGGAAACTGATTATCGATCCGTCGCGCCAGGTCGTCGTCCATGCCGGGCGCGAGGAGGTGCGGCTGTGCCAGTTCTGGGCCGGCCAGCCGCCGGGCAACCTGTTCGACTTGCAGCTTGCCGCCGGCCTTGTCGGCTTTCAGTATCCGATCGGCCACGGCCCGCTTGTCTCGCAGTTGCTGCGCATCCATCTCGCCAAGGGAGAAACGCTGACCGAGTGGCGTGAACGGCCCTTGACGCGCAGCCAGATTCGCTACGCTTTCGACGACGTGCGCCATCTGCTTTCCCTCTGGCAACGGCTTCACGACCGGCTCGAGAAGTTGAACCGGCTGGAGTGGGCGGAGGAGGAGTTCGCACGGCTTCAGCGCGTCGCCGTGGCGACACGGGGCGAGACTGAGAAGTACCGCAAGTTGCGCGGCGTCGGCTCGCTGGACCGGCGCCGGCTGGCCATCGTCCGCGATCTGTTCGCCTGGCGTGAGGAACGTGCGGCCGTCCTCAATCGTCCGCCGCGCACGGTAGTCCGCGACGATTTGCTGGTCGAGATTGCTCGCCGCGGTCCGACGCGCGAGCGCGATCTGCAAGTGGTGCGTGGCCTGTCGAAGAAAGAGATCGGGCCGATCGTTGAAGTGGTCAACCGAACGAAAGAGTTGCCGCTGGATCAATGTCCCGAGGCGATCGAGCGCGAGCAGGACCCGCCTCAGGTGCAGATGATCACGAGCATTCTGACGGCCCTGCTGGGCGACTGGTGTGCCAGACACCAGCTTGCGCCCTCGCTGGCGGCGAGCAATCAGGACGTGCGCGTGCTGGTTCGGGCGCGCCAGCAGGGACAGGAGTTGCCGGAGGAGTCGTCGCTGATGCGCGGCTGGCGCGCGGCCCATCTGCTGCCCGAAGTGCTGGCGATGCTCGAAGGCCGGCGCTCACTGCGAATCAGCGATCTCAGGTCTGGAACGCCGTTCACGTTCGAGGAGTAGCCCGCCGGTTGGTCCCGCTCAACCCCTGCTTGGCTGGGTCGGCGCTGAAGCTGTTCCGCAAACGGAAGCGCATCAGGAAGTGGCCTCCCTCCTCGCGGGTGAACTCGGCTGGCTGATTTTTCGTTTTTCCGCTCTTCGAGAATTTTGTCGTTGACTTTTCGAGAGACTTGCGCCACGATCTTGTTTAGATAAAAAACTCGTCTGGAATTGATCCCGCTGAACCGAGCGTTGACACACTCTGGAGAAACGCATGCGAAGTTGGCGGAATCTAGCTGCTCTGACGGAGGCGGAGTTGTCGGCCATCGACATTGCCGAGGCGCATTGTGTATGCGCGGTAGGACTTCCGGGGGCGGAACACCTCGACTTCGCATTCCTTCAGCGCACTCTCGAGCAATGGACCTGGCAAGCAGAGAAAGGGACGAATCGGCTGCTGAGGATCTTTGACCGCGAACCCGCACGTTTCCAGAATTCGCGAGCCTATTGCTCCATGATGGCGCTCGTGACCGTCTTGCAGCGCGATCTGGGAGTGACCGCCACGACCAAACTCAACGACTTGAATGCTCCTTTTTCTGATTCTCGAGACCTCTTCCTGCACGGCATTCTGATGGGGTGTCCTGGAACGTGTTCATCGCTGGCGCCGCTTTATGCCGCCATCGGTCGTCGTCTGGGATATCCGCTGCGATTGGTCCCGTCTCCGCATCACCAGTTCCTCCGCTGGGACAATGGGCCAGCGGAGCGCTTCAACATCGAGTGTACCTCCAGCGGGTTCTTCACGCCCCCAGATGACTATTACGGCGCCTGGCCGTTTCCGATCACTCCGGAACAACGCGAGAATTCCTTCAACTTCAAGTCCTTGACGTCTCGGGAAGAATTAGCCACGTTCCTCGTCCAGCGTGCGTACTGCCTCGCCGCCAGTCTCCGATTTCAGGAAGCGGTGGAGTGCGCGGCCTGGAGTTATGAACTCGTGCCATACCATCACGCGCACGCGAGAACGCTGGGACGTCTCATGGGCCTCTGGGACAGTCATCTGGGTCGTGTGCTCCCTCATCCGTTCCCACCAGTGAACATCGAGTATCCACCCCGGTTGTTCCAAGAGTTGGGGATCGCAACAGAGCGAGAGATTGTCCGAATGCGCGTTCTTGACGACCTGTCTCGCAGGCCCGAGATTCAGGCGGCTCACCAGCCTCTTTTGGGACGTTTCCCTACCGCTGGAGTTCCATCCGGACTGCCACGGGTAATCAACGTTCGCTGTCCACCCTGGTTTTGGAAGCCAGCGAACGAACCAGACCAGCAACAAGTGAGGACTGAATGACCAATCCGACCATCGGCGTTTGGCTATCAGAGGATGGATCTATCGGAGCGCCCGACCCGAGCAACCCGCGCCGCTACGTCGGCAACAATCCGACAAACCTGGTCGATCCGACCGGTTTGGCCGCCCAGAAGCCAACGCAAACTTTTGAGCCTACAGAGGATGACAAAAAAGAAATGAAGAAATGGGAGGACAACTTCCCAGGACTGGTAGGGAACTCGAAGATCGTCGGATCAATCACTCGGGGCAAACCCAACCTCGAGCAGAACTGCATCGCGTACTGCGCTGGGGTGACATTCAAAGAACTCCTCGACAAGAAGAAACAAAAAGAAGCTGCCCTACTTTATCCGACCGACTGGGGAACGGGAGAGAATTTCCGGAAAGGACTCCAGCAATTCTGCACCGCGTTCGGTTTCGAGATCATCACCAAAACTACCAATCCAAAGGAGATAGAGAAAGCCCTAACCTTTGAGAAAGGCGTCCTGAAGATGGCGGTATATGCGGAGGTGGACGACAAGGGTAATGTAACAGAGTGCAAACACGGTGCAATTCAGCAGCCAAACGAGGGATGGCGATCCAAAATGGGGTCTTCGGTTCTCATTGAGCACAAGAACGCGGCGGATCTTGCAATCCCTCGAAAGCATCAGATTATTGCGGTCTTGCAAAAGAAATGATCGCCTCTGATCCAGACGAAAACTCCTGAGGAGAGAAAAGACCGTAACAAACGTTGCCACGCGACAGTTACCTGTTGAGTGCGGTGCTGTATTGCTCCTCCGCCCATAATAGTTTTCCCCCTGCGAGAGTAGTGTCATGCTGGGAACACGAATCCGATCCGTCACCGCCCTTCTCACTATACTCATCGGTCCAGCGCTGGTGATTCCGCCCGGTGCAGAATCGGACGCCTTGGACCCCAACAGGCTTCCTGCCTCTTACGAGGGCCGAACGACAGCCTTTTGGCGTTCGCAGATGCAATGGTCGGATTATGCTTGCAGTCGTTTCGCACATGACTATCCCTTGTACCTCAATCCCGACTCTCGAGCACTTCCTGTATTGCTCGACTTGCTTTGCGACGATTACTGCAAGGTCCAACTCACTGCCCTCACATGTATTCGGCGGCTTGGGCAGACAAGGCGAAGGGCAGTACCGGCAATCTGCCGGCTACTGGAGGCACACCGGCAAGGCAACCTGCCACCCCG
This sequence comes from Gemmatales bacterium, assembly GCA_038240465.1. GTDB lineage: Bacteria > Planctomycetota > Planctomycetia > Gemmatales > Gemmataceae > JBBRIK01. The sequence goes on along the minus strand of JBBSDR010000693.1, from coordinate 114 downwards.
TCCTGACGATGACCACCCCGGGATAGACCGAGACAGTGTCGTTATCTACGCCATTGACACCCTCGCCGACCTTGGAGCAGAGGCGAAATTCGCCGTTCCGACTCTGACAAAGCT
>JBBSDR010000692.1:0-4786 GCA_038240465.1 Gemmatales bacterium | reverse complement strand
CATTTTAGATCGCGGCCTGGTACTCTGCCGCCTCCGTCATGGAACCTCCTCACGAGGAAAGTAAGGCTCGCCCTCGGATGTACTTGTCCACCACGTTGGTACCTGACGTACGCACGGCGTTTGCACGGCAATACTTGGCGTGGAAAGTGCGTGGTCAACCCAAGGCTGACTTTCTGGCCCTGCTTTCAGAGGCTGGATACGACGTTCCTTTGCGAACGCTGGATGAGTGGGTCGCGAACGTGCGCTCACAAGGATCAGCTACAAGCCCATCTAAGGCTTCGGGTCGGCCGCAGGCCCTGTCGCAGGACGCCGTACGACTCCTTGTTGGGTTCGTGCTGGACCGCAACGAGGCCAACGTTGAGGTCCATCTGGACACAGTGCAGGCGTTAGTTCGCGACCGGTTGAACGTGGACATCTCCCTACGGAGCCTCAGCAACTATCTCCATGGCGCGGGCTTCTCTTCCAAGGTGACACAGAACAAGACCGCAGGCTTCAAGCTCGATATCGCCAGCTTGTGTCGCCTTGCCCTTGATTGGCTCCGGACGACACCGCTGGATGTGCCTCGATCCAAACTGTGCAGCATCGACTTTGCTTTTAGCGGACACCGCAAGGATCTGCGGTCGTCGTGGAGTCCCATCGGTGGAGCGCAGCCTAAGTCGGGGACGGCGGTGTCAACGTACACCAACTGCTTCCTTACCTGTGTTTGGGCTGATGGTAAGAACCGTACGCCTGCCATGCTCTTTACCTATGATCAGAGATTCCGTTGGGACCGCAGTCCTACTGAGAAACGCAGGGCAGAGGTGGCCTACCTGGACGAGTATTTGACGCGCTACAAGATCGACGCGGAGCGAATCGTCTATGTTGGCAAGGGGAAGGGCGAGAACCGTAAATTCGTTGCGGAGAGCGCCGACCTTGTGCGACGGTTCTTTGAGACGTATGGAGTGGAAAAAGATTGCACCGTGTTGAGCGACAATGGCAACTCGTTCAAGGACGATGGCGTGGACATTTTCGATGTGCTCGGCTTCAAGCAGCATCGCTGCTACCCGGCGGCTGTGCATCAGTACCTGTCGCCCAACGACAACCGCCTGCACGGCGCAGCCAAGAAGGCGTGGGTGGCGTCTCCGGTGGATTACTCCGACGATGTGCTTGCATCTTGCTACCTGATGAACCTTCTGGATTGGTGCAGCAAGGATGTGCGCAAGTGGTTCGACACGAATCTACAACTGAAGGAGGAAGAGCCGACCCTGGAGAAAATCGAAGCACTGATCAAGGGTGAGCGGGTGAGCGAGTCGGAGTACTTCAAGGCGTGCTTGCGCGAGTACCGTAGCTTCACGGGTCAGGATGCACAAGGCGAGGTGCCTGCCACTCCCAAGGGACTGGCGTCGGGTCGCTATGGGCGCTTAGCGACCCCAGTCGTGAATAAATGCGAATAATTTCTGCGTTGCTGGATAGCAAGTTCTTGGGCTACCTCTTCCATGACCAAAACCGCGAGCTTCTCAATCAGTTCCATCGGCTGAGGTGGGCTACATTTGGAGATCGGAACTCGGTGCCGGATTCCGGCATTTGAGGTTTGTGAGAAGCGCTGGCGCCGGATTCCGGCATTTGAGGTCTGTGAGAAGCGCCGGCGCCGGATTCCGGCATGTGCTCAGTTGTCTTCGGCCACGGCGGTCTGTGTGGTGCCGCCGGGCATGGCGCAGGTGGGGCGGATGCGGATCGGGCAGGCGTTCAACTTCCACTCATCCTGCGAGGCCTCCGCCGTGGCCACGTACGCCTCCCCGCGCTCCTGCGCCGCCAGCTCGCCGATGGTCACCGGCTCCCACGCCGCGTTGCCGCGTTTCAAGACCTTTAGCGAATCGTTCGATCGGGTCTTGTGTACCACCGTGATCGTCGACAGCTTGTGTACCTCGAACTCCAGTGCCTCGGGGTCCTGGCTGGCGATGATCACGGTCATCCAGCGGTGGCGCATCTCCCGGATCATGTTCACGATCTCGGTGCTTACCCGGCCCTTGGCCATGTACTTCTGGGCCTCGTCAAAGACGATGAACTTGTTGAACTTCTGGCCCTTGTCGGTCCGCGCCAGGGAGAAGGTGTTCATCAACACGACGAACAGGGCCATGGCCTCGCGCTCAGCGATCCACTCGCCGCGGATGTCGAGTATGATGAGCACGCCGGGCTTGAGGCGGTGGCGGATGCTGGTGGTGCCACTGAGGTAGGGGCGAAGGGCCGCCCATCGCGCCATCACCAGGGTACGGCCTTGCCCGGTGAAGGACGCGGCTTCCAGGGCCGTCTCGACCTGCTCCAGGGTGGCCCTGGGGGAAAGGCCGCGCAGGGTCTGATCGAGCACGCTCATGTAGATGGCCGAGTTGTCCGCCGCCATCATGAAGTTGCGGATGCCCGGCAGGCCGAAGTCCTCCACGGTCATGGCCAGCATCTGCACCGTCAGGCCGGGGAACTCGGCTTGCCGCTCGGCGAACTGCTCCAGACCCATGGGCGGGAGAAGACGATCATTTCGGCCTTGATCTCCTCGGGCAGGGCGCCCAGGGTCTCGGTCAGGTAGCGGACGCTCTTCTTCTCATTGTTGGGACGGCGAGCCTTGTAGATGCCCGGGGCATAGGACTGCCCGGCGCCGAAGTGGGCCCACACGCCGCCAAAGGGGGCGGGGACGTGGCTGATGCGGCGCTTGCTGGACATCATCATCTCGGCCAAAGTCAGGATGGTGCTGGTCTTGCCGTTGTCCTGCAGGCCGTAGATGCTGATGACCTGAGGCCGGTTGATGTCGATGAACAGGCCGCCGCCCCTTTTGGTGACGCCGAAGAGCCCCCACTGCTTCTTGATCCCCTTGCCGGAGCCGATGACCACTTCGATGGGAACTTTGGGTCCGTTGGCCGGGCCGGCGCCTTCCAGGATCACACCGTTGCCCACGGAGGTGTCGCCCTGATGCGTGGACGGGGCGGCAGGACGAGGCGGGCGGCCGGTAGCACCCACGCCTTCGGGGCGGGCGGCGTTTCTCGGGCCGTCTTCGGGACGGGCGGCGTTTCTCGGGCTGTCTTCGGGGCCTGCGGCGTTTCTCGGGTTGCCTTCGGGACGGGTGGCGTTTCTCGTGCCGCCGCTGGCGCCGCTGACGTTCGGGCTACCGCCGCTGCCCTCCCCACTGTCGTCGTCGTCATCGTCATCGTCATCGTCGTCGTCGTAGTCGTAATCGTCGCCCGTGGCATATCCTGACTTCAGGGACGCGGCCTGCTCCTCGGCCAGCTTCGCCACCCGCCGTCGCTCATTGAACTCCGCCAGCTCTTCGGGGCGGTACATCTCGTAGCATTTTATGATCTTGTCCATGAGCTTGTCCACCGATGCCCGCGCCGCGATCGAGGCCCGGTTCGCGTCGCGCACCTGCTCCATCTCCGAGAACAGCAGGCCGTCGTCCCGCTCCAGGAACTTGCGCCCCTCCTGGGTGCACAACAGGTTCACCTTGTGCGACAGGGCGCGGATAAACTCCAGCACCTCGTCCAGGCTCTGCGGCCACTCCTTCCAGTCCACCTTCATCTCGCGCATCTGGACCTGGTGCACCCGAAAGCTGCGCTCGGCCAGCTCCTTCTCCCGTCGCAAAAGGTCGGCTTGCTGCTCGCCCACCTGCCCCTCCAGGGCCCGCAGGTCCTGGTCTCGCACCTCCAGGCCCTGCCCTCGCTCCGCCAGGTCCAGTTCGCTCCGGGCCAGTTCCGCCTCGCGTGTCAACACCTGCTTTTGCTGCGCTGCCAGCCCGTTCTGTTCCTGCTCCGTGGCCGCGGCCTGCTGCCACGCCGCGCCGAGCATCTCCTCGGACTGCTTTCGCGCCGAGCCGAGCGTCTCTTCCGCCTGCTTTTGCTGCACCTGGGCAAAATCCAGCGCCTCTTGTGCCGCCCGGGTCCGCTCGGCGGCGGCCTGCTCCTGTTCGGCAGCCCGTTTTTCCGCCTCCCCTGCCGCCCGTTGCATCGCCTGGGCCTTGGCCCGCGCCTGTTCGGCCTGGGCCATGGTCGTCGCCGCCGCCGCCTGTTCGGCGCACAGACCCTCCCGCTCGGCGCGCATCTGCGAGAGCGTCGCCAACAGGAATGCGCCCAGCGGCTGACCTGCCGCCGCCGCCTGCTGCGCCCAGCCGGCGCCGCTTTCCAGCACCGCCTGCCGCTCGGATAGCGCCGCCTCGCGGTCAGACAGCGCCGGGGCCGGTTAGCTTCTTGGTGGTGTCGGCGATGGTCTTCTTCTTGACCGACTGGATCTTCTTCTTGGTCCGCTGCCCCTTGATCACCCGCGTCGCGGTGTAGTCCAACGCCGGCTTCAGGGTCCGTTCCAGCCCCGGGTTGCGCGACAGCTCCGGCTGCGCGGCCACGCACACCGCGCTCACCTGGGAGGCGAGCTCCCGCGCCAGCGGCGCGGCGGTCATCGCCAGGTGGGCGCTGCTCGCGGTGAGGATGTTGTCCAGGGCCAGAAGCCCCTGCAGGGTCTGCCCCCCTTCCTTCAAGAACTGCACATCGGGATGGGCGTTGTGGGTTTCGACGACGAAATCGGTGGCCGCCTGGGCGGTGGCGGCGGCGGCCTCCGGCAGGTCCTTGTACTGTGGCGCGCTGGTGGTGGCGGCAGGGTTGATCCGGATGGCGCCAGCCCTTTGCGCGACGTTGTCGGTTACCACGCCGAAGCAATTGATGAGGGCCGTGATCTCGCCGGCATCGACGTGAACGACCATGGAGCGCACCGACTCGCCAAAGCCTTGGTCCTCGGTGCGCACGACGAAGTAACGCCCGCTTTGGAGCAGGTCTTG
>JBBSDR010000691.1:0-4789 GCA_038240465.1 Gemmatales bacterium | reverse complement strand
GATGCAAGCGGCTCCGCCTCTTCTGTCTGGAACCCTTTATGGGTGATCCGAATAAAGCCCCGGGTGCAGCGGAGTCTTCGGAGCGGAACCCGGGGCGCTGGCGTGTCGTAGGCCTCGTTGGACTCGGAACCCGGGACACAAGGGCGTTTGGAGTCAGGAAACTCTTGACCCGCTCGCCGCGGGAACTGCTAAAGTATACCTTTCGCAATCTGGCCCAGTTTCAAGCATGGTGGGCGATGCTGACGATCATCGAGCGAATTCAGATCGACGAGGGCGAGTTTAGCTGGACTTACGTTCGCTCCGGCGGACCCGGCGGCCAGAACGTCAACAAGGTGGCGTCCAAGGCCGTGCTGCGCTGGAATGTGGCGAGCAGCCCCGCTTTGCCCGATGACGTCAAGGCGCGTTTCTTGACACAGCAGCACCGCCGCATCACCGGCGAGGGCGATCTGCTCATCACTTCGCAGCGATTCCGCGATCAGGAGAAGAACCGGCACGATTGTCTCGACAAACTGCGCGAGATGATCCTTCAGGCGCTGGAGGTGCCGCGACCGCGCAAGGCGACGAAGCCGACCAGGGGTTCGCGCACACGGCGCCTCGCGGAAAAACGTCATCGTTCCGACAATCGAGAAGCACGCCGCATCCCCAGGGACTGAGCGGAACCGATCGCGGTGCGCCCATGTCGATGTCGAGGGACATCGCCGAAATCGTGACTCCCTATCGGTTCCGCGCCTCACGGCTATCTTGCCCTCCGCGCTTGGTCTTTCGACGATGCGACTACCCGAGCCGCGGCGACGCGCAGCCCAACGAACATGCGGGGAGCGCAATATCTCTGGCTCGATGAGGCCGCCTTCCCATTCGATCTTGCACCGCGGCAACGCCTTTGCCGCATCGTGGATGTAACAAGGGTTCCTGACGTCTTATCTCTCCGTCCCCTTGACACGCCGCACCTCAGGGGCCGACAATGCTGGTGGTTTTGAGAGTTCGCGTCCAGATCCGGCTGAATGACGGGTCAGACTATTGTGTTGCACGCCCCGTCGAAGAGGAACTCCTCCTGACGGCCTGCAAGGAATCCTGGACGCGGAGGGCGGGCAAAGAGGCGCGCTATCAGCGAATCGGCATCCCCCTGATCGTCTTCGATCACGGCGAGATCGCCCATGAAGAGGAGAAGATGCGGAGGCATTACCCGCAACGGCGGGCTGATTTTATGAAAGGCTACGGCAACCGGCTGGAGAAAGCCGGCAAGACTTGGGATGACTTGAAGATCGATTTTATCCGTATCGAGGGCGTCTGGCCGAAGTAGCGCAGTCGCTCACCATCGAAGCGCAGCAGGTCCCCCGCCTCGATATGCACTCCCGTCAAGTCCGGGCGAACACCGGAGCCGGATTTCAGAAAACGCGAGAGCCCGAAAAATGGTTTCGGTGTCTGACACCTTATCGACGCCCGAGGTACCTGAGTGGAAAGGCCGCATCTCTACGCCGGTGGCTCGACATCTGCGCCGGAGGAGTTCGGGGCCTCCGGACCTGGCCACGTGCCCTTTTGGCCCAAGCGGTTCAGCAGCTTGCGCTTGTTCTTGGTGACGACGCCGACGATGCTTTACCTGGGTTGGCCCTACCACTCCATCCTGGTTCCCAACCACCCTTGCTGCTGGCAGTCGCAGTTGCGGCTCACGCCTTGGCTGCCCTCCCGAGGGAGGAGGCTACGTTGTCCCGGGGCTTATTATCCCGGTAGGATACTGCTGGCAGAACAGCAGGTGCGGTCGGCACTGTCCAAGCACCTCCGCACAGCTACATCGGCGACCTCGTGTCGCACCCGAACGACCCAGCTCACCTGCCGGGGCCGCTGCTAAAGCTTGATGTCTCGAAAAACCGTAATGCGGCCCCGGTCTGCTGCAGCGACTTGTTAGCCCGCGCCTCTCTCAGCCGAAAACCTCGGCAAGCTGTTTTTTCAGCGGTAGATCCTTCGGATACTTCCTCGCATATGCTTGCCGGATTTTGGCAACTCTCTTTGGTGAAAGCGCGGTCACAGTGTTGATACCAAAAAAGAATGAGTCGCCCATGTCAACTGGCTTGTCGATCATCCAATTGACGCGGCGAGCGTGGCGCCGCCAAACTCTCTTATCGCTTCGAACGGGATTGTTGGTCGAGGTTGGCTGCAAGTAGTCGCTGGTTATCACCCCGATCCCAACCACGCTTCCCCTCCCATTGTTGGCGACAACAACATGATCCGGTTGCACTTTGCGGAGAAAATACCAGATGGACCTGGCCGCGCCGTCTCGATTTCCGTCTTCCTCGTCAGGATAGGTCTGAACCAGAACCTCCAAGACATGGTCCTCGCTGCGGAACTTTGCGAAATCGCGCAATTGCATCCAACCGAGCGCGATGGAGCCCCGCTCGCGCGAAACGTCCCAATCCTCGGCAAGGTTACCTGGGGCAATTTTCCAGACCTTCATCATACGATGGGGCTCCGAACACAGTTTGACAAAGCGGGCTAACGCTCGCGTTCACTTGCCGGGCCGGCTGCAAGGAACGTGATGTCTCGAAAAACCGTAATACCGGCCCGGTCAAGTACAACGCTTTGTTAGCCCCGGCCTCGCTACACGTTCGACCACGCCCAAATCTGGACAGCCTCTTTCGCAAGTTTCTGCGACCGCTCTCGCACTGCCTTCATATCCCAGTGGCCAGTGTGCTCCTTGATCTGGCGAGCCAGGGCGGTCAGAGGCGAATACCCAACCTTCTTGGCTTCAAACGGGTCCTGTCCGGCCGCGCTGTTGGCTGGACCGCTCAAGAGACAGAGATTGCCGATCGTGTGGACGATGATGGGAAGGTAGTCGTCCTCGGCCTCAGCGCCGAGATACTTCTTCCAGCGGTCATCCAGCGTTTGCGGGATCATGTGCTCGATGGTCCCCACCGTGCTGTAATCGGGAAGCTGGCCGTAGGATTGCAGTTTCTTGTCAATCTCCATCAGGAGCATGCGCGAGAACGCCAGGTCGTTTCTGCGGTAGGCGGTCTTGTTGATTACCGCGTCCTCGAATCCCTCGTCTGAGACCCATACGTCGTGGTGCTTGATGCGCTCCTGCATTACTTTGATGGGATTGGGCTCGTTGACGATCTTGCCGAGCAACGACGGAAACATGACGTCGTACTGCGTCGTGGCCAGTTCGGTCATCTTCCGACGCACGAGAAGCACCAGAGTTTCACGGAGGATCGCCCGCGTCATGTCATCGCCAAGCGTCCCGGCCGCCTGTGCACGGAGGACCGAAAGGATAAAGGGCGTGCTGGTTTCCATTCGCGTGTTGCCAATGGAAATCAAGAACTGGTTGATGGCTTCGTTCTTGTGTGGATATGAAAGCGGGTCGGTGATGGTGCGGTATAGCGTGGTGCCTGCGAAGATGTCCGCTAGGTGCTGCTTTGCAGCGCCCGAGGTCAGGTTATGGTTCTTTCCCTTGAAGTGGACGTAAACCTTCCGGTGTTTGCCGACCATCTTAGTTTCGCCGATGGAGAACAAGTGGCGCAGGTAGTCCTCGAAGCGGTCGTCGTCATCCAGAAGCCGGATACCGGCGAGCCACTGGTTGTTGTGAAGCTCCTCGGAGTTTTCCTTTGCCTCCATGATGGGACGGAACAGGTAGTTGCACAGGAGTTCGCTGGCTGTCAGGGGCATGCCCTTATCGTTCAGGCTCTCGAAGATCGCCTGTGCATCGTCCTTTTGCTCGTCAAGCGGAATCCAGACGATCTTGAGGCAACTCAGCAAAACCTGAGCGAGTTGCCACAGGGCTGGCACGTCCGAGAAATTCGCTTTGAACTTCTTGAGGGCATATTTCTGGAAGGCATCGACGCCGTTCTTGCCCGGCACATACATCTGAAGGTCGGTCTGGAGCCACGGAGTTCGTGGATTGGTATCGGTGCCAAACGCGACACGATACGTCGGCAGGCGGTCGCCCTTCGACGAGAAGACCTTCAGCTTCAGGTAATCATCGGCCCCGGCCACGTCGTTGAAGACGTACTTCTTGAGTTCGTCCAGATAAGAATGCGCGTCAGCGGACAAATGCTTCTTGGCGCGGATCTGCTCGCGGATGAGGCCGAGGAGGAGATAGATCGTAGTGATGCGCTGCTGCCCGTCGATGACCAGGAACTCCTTGAGCTCGGGCGTTCCGGTCTGCTCCATCACGACGATGGGCCCGAAGAAGAGCTCCACTTGCTCGATTGCGGAACCTCGCTCGATCTCTTCGATGATTTGCTCTTGGAGGTCGATGAAAAGCTGGTCCCACTGCTTCTTCTCCCATGCGTAGCCGCGCTGGAAGAAGGGAATCCTGAAGCGAACCGTGCCGCTGAGCGTTTCCTTGAAGGTGCGGTTCTTAACGTGGTCGGTCGGCATGGACGATTCTCGTTCTTCCAGGGCCGTGGACAGTTCGTCTTAGGGGCTAACAAGAGCGTTCAATGCGTTGTGTCCAACAAGAGCGTTCTATGCGTTGTGTCCGCCAGGGGAGATCGTGTTGCTCAGCGATGATCGCGATGGCGGACACAACGCATAGAACGCTGTTGGACTGAACCGCTCATCGGGATTCTGCAGCCCGGCACGCTATGGACACGCTATCCCACCTCGGCTTTATCTCCCTCCCTTTCTATCCCGTCCGCTCCCTCTCTGCAAGCAGGATTTCGCCCGACACGCACACAGCGCTGTGCGCCACGACAACCCTGCCAACCCTTGCCGCCTCGGCAATCTCCCTGCCGCCGCCCTCGGCGCGCACCGCGAAACACGGCGATCCATTCTGGCTTCTTTCGACTGCCTCTGT
>JBBSDR010000690.1:0-4799 GCA_038240465.1 Gemmatales bacterium | reverse complement strand
TGCCCCCCACGAAGAACGCCATCCTCCTTTGAACTATACCGCCCGCAGTCACAAGAGCGGTCCGCAACGCGGTCCACCCACGGGAGAACGGCCTTGTTCTCGCGATTTTTTATCTCCCGACCGATCTTTGCCTCGGTGCTGTCCATCGTCATCGTGCTGGGCGGCGGCGTGTGCGTCTTTTCCCTGCCCCTGGCACAATTCCCCAAGGTGTCGCCGCCGGCCGTCTCGGTCACCTGCAACTATCCCGGGGCCAGCGCCAAGGACGTCGCCGAGGCCATCGCCGCCCCGATCGAGCAGGAGGTCAACGGCGTCGAGGGCATGATGTACATGTCCTCGACCTGCACCAACGACGGCTCCTACAGCCTGACGGTCACCTTCTACCAGACCATCGACCTGAACATGGCCCAGGTGCTGGTTCAGAACCGCGTCGCCCTGGCCACACAGAAGCTGCCCGAGGTCATCAAGCAGACCGGCGTCACGGTCCGCAAGCGCTCCCCCGATCCGCTCATGGGCTTTGCCGTCGTCTCGCCGAAGGGGCGCTACAACCAGCTTTACCTGTCCAACTACACCTTGCGTTTCATCCGCGATGAACTGCTGCGCGTTCCCGGGGTCAGCGACATCAGCCTGCTCGGCCAGCGCGATTACAGCATGCGCATCTGGGTCAACCCCTATCATGTGGCCGCGCGCGGTCTGACCGCCGGCGACGTCGTCAAGGCCGTCCGCGAGCAGAACAACGATCTGTCGCTGGGCACGCTCGGCCAGCCACCCGTCGATCGGGGCCAGGATTTCCAGATCACTCTCGACACGCTCGGCCGGCTCAAGACCATCGAGGAGTTCGAGCAGATCATCATCAAGGCCCTGCCGGACGGGCGTGTGATCCGCCTCAAGGACGTTGGCTACGTCGAACTGGGGGCCAAGAACCAGGACGTCGGCGTTCGCTTCGATCGCCTGGACTCGGCCTTTATCGTCCTCTTTCAGGCACCCGACGCCAACGCACTCGACACGCGCGATCTCGTCGTCGCCAAGATGGCCGAACTGGCCAAGAAGTTTCCCGACGATCTCACTTACGACGTCTCCTTCGACACGACGCCCTACACGCGCGAATCGATCCGGGAGGTGTTCAAGACGCTGCGCGACGCGATTATTCTCGTCGCCATCGTCGTGCTGCTGTTCTTGCAAAACTGGCGCTCGGCCGTGATCCCCCTCGTCGCGGTGCCGGTGGCCATCATCGGCACGTTCTCCGTCATGGCGATGTTCGGCTACTCGCTCAACAACTTGACGCTGTTTGGCCTGGTGCTGGCGATCGGCATCGTCGTCGATGACGCTATTGTCGTCGTCGAGTCGGTCGAGCATCACATCGAACATGGACTCAGCCCGCGCGACGCGACCTTGAAAGCGATGGAGCAGGTATCCAGCCCGGTTATCGCCGTCGCCCTTGTGCTGTTCGCGGTGTTCGTGCCGTGCATGTTCATCGGCGGCATCACGGGCATGTTCTTCAAGCAGTTCGCGCTGACGGTCTCGGTCTCGACGCTGATCTCGGCGTTCAACTCGCTAACCCTCAGCCCGGCCCTGACCGCCCTGCTGCTGCGGCCACACACGAAAGGTCGAGCCGCGCCGCCCTTGCCCCGGCTGTCGTTCATGGCGGCAGGCGCCTGGGTGGCTTACGAGTTTCTGCGGCCCGTCATCAGGCCCTATCTGGCGGGGGAGTTTCCGCACAGGTTGCCCGCCTGGGTGGCCATGATCGCGGGGGCGCTGGCGGGATGGTTCGCCGGCCGGCCGTTCAACTGGGGGCTGTCCTGGTTCTTCCGCCAGTTCAACCGCGGCTTCAACCGCGCGACGACGGGATACGTCAAGCTCGTCGGCACCATGCTGCGCGTCACGGCGATCGTGCTGATTGGCTACGCCGGCTTGGTGCTCCTGACGGCGCACCGATTCGTCACCACCCCCAAGGGCTTCATTCCCTCGCAGGACATGGGCTATCTGCTCGTCAACGTGCAGTTGCCCGATTCGGCGTCGCAGGAGCGCACCGACGAGGTGTTAACGCAAATCGAGGACATTTGCATGAAAGACCCCGGCATCCGCCATGTGACGGCGATCTCGGGGCAGTCGTTCGCGCTGAACGCCTTCGGCTCGAACTTCGGTTCGATGTTCATCAACCTGAAAGATTTCGGCGACCGGCTCGAGCCGGCCCTGTCGAGCGATGCGATCGCGAACCGGATGCGGGCGACGTTCGGCAAGGAGGTCTTCGATGCGAACGTGGCAGTGTTTGGGCCGCCGCCGGTGCGTGGGGCCGGCCGCGCGGGCGGCTTTGCCTTCGTCATCGAGGATCGCGGCGACATGGGGGTCCACAAGCTGCAAGCCGAGGTCGATAAGCTCGTGGGCCGGGCCAAGAAGGAGAAGGACCTCACGGGGACCTTCTCCGTCTTCCGGGCCAACGTACCGCAGTTGTACATCGCGGCTGACCCGGACCAGTGTCTGCAGCGCGGCGTCCTGCTCAACGATTTCTCCGAGACGTTGCAGATTTATCAGGGTTCGCTGTACGTCAACGACTTCAACTTGTTCGGCCGCACCTGGCAAGTGATCGTCATGTCCGACCCAAAGCATCGGCTCCATCCCGAACAGTTGAAGCGGCTCAAGACACGCAACCAGCGCGGCCAGATGGTGCCGCTCGGTTCCCTGGCCGACGTCAAGGAGGTGAACGGCCCACTGGTGCTGACGCGCTACAACATGTATCCGGCGGCCACGATCAACGGCAACGCCGCGGCCGGGATCAGTTCGCGCCAGGCCATTGACCTGATGGAGACGCTGGCCAAGGACCAGCTTCCCGACGCGATGGCCTACGAGTGGACCGACATGTCGTTCCTCGAACTGCTGGCCGGCAGCACGGCCATGAGGATTTTCGCTCTCGCCGTCGGCATGGTGTTTCTGGTACTGGCCGCCCAGTACGAGAGCTGGAGTCTGCCGCTGGCCGTCATCCTCGTCGTGCCGATGTGTCTTCTGAGCGCCATCATCGGTGTCAACATCGCCCAGCAGGACATCAACATCTTCACGCAGATTGGCTTCGTGGTACTCGTCGGCCTGGCCAGCAAGAACGCCATCCTCATCGTTCAGTTCGCCAAGGAAGAACGGCTTGCGGGGAAAGACCGGCGGCAGGCGACTCTGGAAGCGTGCAAACTGCGGCTGCGGCCAATCATCATGACGTCGCTGGCCTTTATCCTCGGCGTCATGCCGTTGATCCTGTCCCACGGAGCCGGATCCGAGATGCGGCGAGCGCTGGGCGTCGCGGTCTTCAGCGGGATGATCGGCGTGACGCTGTTCGGCATCCTGCTGACTCCGGTCTTCTTCTACACGATCGACTGGCTCAGCGACGTCCACCTGTTCCAGGCTTCGCGGCTGCGAATGGCGAGCGACGCGGCGCTCGATCTGCTGTCGCTGGGGCCGATTCGCCGGGCTTACGCCGGGTTCATGGTCCGCAGGCATGCCGCGCGGCCGCCGCAGCCTTCGCGCAACGGCAAGCTCGCGCCGCATACGTCCCGGACCGAACCGCAAGCCAACGGCACGAATGGAACCGCGCCGTCGCACTCCGCCGCGTCGCATAAGGAACCGCTCGACCCCAAGCGAGGGTGACAACGTGTTTTCCCGGTTCTTCATCGACCGTCCGATCTTTGCCTCAGTGATGTCGATCATCGTCACGCTGGCCGGCGCCATCGCCCTGCGCAGCCTGCCGATCGCGCAGTATCCCGAGATCACGCCGCCGACGGTCGAGGTGTCCGCCATCTATCCCGGGGCGAACGCCGAGACCGTCGCGAAAACCGTTGCCTCTCCCGTCGAGCAGGAGGTCAACGGCGTCGAGGGCATGATGTACATGTCCTCGCAATGCACCAACGACGGCTCCTACAGCCTGACCGTCACCTTCCAGAACGGCACGGACCTCAACATCGCCCAGGTGCTGGTGCAAAACCGCGTCCAGTTGGCAGCGCCAAGGCTGCCCGCTCTCGTGCAGCGGCGCGGCGTGGCGGTCAAGAAGAAGTCTCCCAGCGTCCTGATGATCGTCAACCTGTTCTCGAAGGACAAGACGCGCAAAAGCCTGTACCTGTCGAACTACGCAACCATCCAGCTCAAGGACGAGTTGTCGCGCATCGAGGGTGTTGGCGACATCACCTACATCGGCCAGCGCGACTACAGCATGCGCATCTGGCTCAATCCCCAGAAGTTATCGTCGCTGGGGCTCTCGACCGCGGACATCGTCAATACCATCACGGCGCAGAACACGCAGGTCGCGGCCGGGCAGATCGGCCAGCCGCCCATCTCGAGCGGCCAGGTGTTCCAGTTGACCATGAGTACGATGGGCAGGCTCATCGAGGTCGAGGAATTCGCCAACACGATCGTCAAATCGGACGGCGGCAAGCTCGTCAGGCTCAAGGACGTGGCCCTGATCGAACTGGGCGCCCAGGCTTACGATCAGACCTGCACTCTGGATGGCCAGCCGTCCGTCGCTCTGTCGATCTACCAGTTGCCCGGCTCCAACGCGCTGAACGTGGCCACGGCGGTGCGGGAGAAGATGGATAAACTGAAGGGCCGTTTTCCCGCCGGCGTCGATTACACCATCGCCTACGACACGACGCCGTTCATCAACGAGTCGATCAACGAGGTCTTCAAGACGTTGCGCGATGCGATTATTCTCGTCGCCATCGTCGTATTGCTGTTCTTGCAAAACTGGCGCTCGGCCATCATTCCCCTGGTCGCGGTGCCGGTGGCCATCGTCGGCACGTTCGCCGTCATGGCCATGATGGGCTTCT
>JBBSDR010000689.1:0-4803 GCA_038240465.1 Gemmatales bacterium | reverse complement strand
TCGTCGGCGTCGTCGAGGAGGACGACCTTGCCCCGGCCCCGCGCCGGCTTGAGCGCGAAGTGCTGGCACAGTTCGCGCATCAGGCCGATGGGAAACTCGTGTGCCTCCTCCGGCTTGCGGACCAGGAGGAAATCCGGATGCGTTCCCGCCTCGATCTGCAGACAGGCCGGACAGACGCCGCAGCCATCGAGCCTCCCCTCGGCGTCGGCCGCCTCGCAAAGCAACGCCTTGGCAAGTTCGGTAGCGAAGAGTTTCTTGCCGACACCGGGGGGGCCGGTGAAGAGATAGGCGTGCGCAAGCCGATGACGGCGGATGACTCGCTGCATGGCCTGCACCAGGGCCTCATGCCCACGGACGCGATTCCAGGACACGTCGCACCTCCTGCACGATGCGTTCATGCACGGCTTCCACGGCCGCGCTGGCGTCGAGAACGACAATCGCCTCCGGCTTTGCGCGCGCTTCGAGAAGGAAGCCGGCGCGGACACGCTCATGATAAGCACCGTCGCGGCTCTCGACGCGATCCGGCGGCCGATTGCGGCGCGAGTGGGCGAGCGGCACCGGCAAATCGAGGACGAAGGTCAGATCGGGATCGAGTCCCGCCGTCGAGAGCCGGCCCGCCTCCCAGAGTTGCCGCGGATCGAGTCCGCCCGCGTGTCCCTGGTAGGCGACCGTTGCCAGCAGATAGCGATCGCTGACGACGATCGCTCCGCGTGCGAGGGCCGGGCGAACGACCTCGGCGACCAGTTGAGCGCGGCTGGCCATGAACAGCAGGGCCTCGGCGTTCAGCGTCAGGACGTATTTCTGTTCGAGGACGATGGCGCGAAGTTGCTCGCCGAGGGCGGTGCCGCCGGGTTCGCGACAGGTGACAACGTCGTGTCCCCGGGTCGTGAGCCATTCGGCAAGCAGGGCGCACTGGGTGGATTTGCCGCAGCCGTCGATGCCATCAAGGCTGAGGAACAGTCCGCGCGTCATGCCGGCACCATCTCGTCGGCGTGATAGCTGGAGCGAACGAACGGGCCGGCGACGACGTTCTTGAAGCCGAGCGTGCGCGCCTGGACGGCCAGGGCGTCGAACTCCTCGGGCGGCACGAAGCGGGCAACCGGAATGTGCTTGAGCGTCGGCGCCAGATACTGCCCGAGCGTCAGGGTATCGCAGCCCGCGCCGCGCAGGTCGGCCAGCACGTCGAACAGTTCGTCGGTCGTCTCGCCGAGTCCGAGCATGAGTCCGCTCTTGGTGACGCTCCGCGGCGCATGGGCCTTGACGTACTGGAGCAGGTCGAGGCTGCGCTGGTAAGCCGCCCGGCCGCGAACCTTCTTGTAGAGGCGCGGCACGGTCTCCATGTTGTGGTTGTAGACTTCCGGTCTCGCTTCGAGAACGCGATCAATGGCAGCGGTGTCGCCGAGGAAGTCCGGCGTCAGCACCTCGACAGCCGCGCCGGTGCGTTCGCGGACGGCGAGAATGCAGCGGTAGAAGTGGTCTGCGCCGCCGTCGGGCAGATCATCGCGCGTGACAGAGGTGATAACGACATGCCGCAGTCCGAGCCGCACAGCCGCTTCGGCGACGCGCTGGGGTTCGTCGTCCTCCAGTGCTTCGGGTTTGCCGCGCGGCACGGAGCAGAAGCCGCAGGGGCGCGTGCAGACATTGCCGAGGATCATGAAGGTGGCCGTGCGGCGTGCGTAGCACTCGGGCCGATTGGGGCAGCGCGCATTCTCGCAGACGGTTTCGAGCCGCAGTTCTTCGAGGAGGTGTTCGGTGTAGAAGTTGCCATTGCCGCGCGGCAGCTTACGCTTGAGCCAGGCCGGCAGCCGGCGCGGTTCGGATCGGGAAGTAACGGTCATCAGCGGAATCATGCGTAAATCCTGCATCAGTCAAGTGGGCCGGCATATTCGGCCTCATCTTCAGTGTAGCGTGAGGATGGCGGGAAAAAAGAGCTTCATGCAGGAGTAGGCACCGCCGGCAGTCGCAGCTGGGGTCGGTGACAAACGTGAGACAGCCTCAAGCATCAGACGCGCCCCTGCCAGATTGCCGGGTCTCGGCGGCTGTGAAAGACCGCAATGACCTCGACCCTTGTCGCGTCGGCACGGTAGAACACACAGTAGGGGAAGCGTCTGACCACTGCCTTGCGGATGTCAGCAAACACTACCGCATGTATTTGAGGATTGGCCGCGATCCGGTCGAAAACTTGCTGCATGCGTGCCACGAAATCCACACCAAGGCCAGCCTGCTGGCCCTCGTAGTAGTCAAAGGCCTCGTCGCGAAGGACCACGGGCAGGTTCACTTCCGTGTCCTCGCCAAAGCCCGCGCCTTGATGACTTCCCATGGAGTAACTGCATCCGGGTGGGCGATACTATCGGCCAGGCGGCGCTCCAATTCTTGCCGTTGCGCTTCGGGGAGCGAGGCCTGCTCCATCTCCCGAGCAACACTCTCCCAGATCGCCTCAGCCAGGGTCAGACGATCCTCAGCGCTGAGTTGGTCGATCCCGAGTTCTTGCAGAGTTGGCGGCATCGCGTGACCTCCTTCACAGGGAAAAAGCTCCTGGATCAAATGTCCCTGCCGTCGCGGCTTACCCGCTCCAGGCGGCGCCTCAAACTCCACGCGACATCTCCCCTGTTCGAGACGTTGCCACACCGGCACGTCCATCGGACAACGTGGACGATTTCACGAAACAAGCATATCAGGAGGAGCTGATACGCGGAAGAGGCGGAGGCGAACTCCGCTGGTCCCATCCGCGATATCGCGATATCCTCCAGAATGTATCGACCCCGAATTGTGGAGGTGCTGCTCATGAAATCGCCGTTTCCTGGAATGGACCCCTACATCGAGACGAGTGGTTTGTGGGGAGACTTCCATACGAAGCTCATTGGAGACCTCGAACGCGGCCTGGCAGCCCTTCTGCCCGAACGCTACTTCGTCCGGACTGGAGTCCGCAGTTACATCGTCCTTGCGGGTGAGGAGGGGAAAGAAGCACATCCCTTTCTCCCCGATGCTGGAATTCTGTCGCCTGGTGTCGCTCCGATTGCAGCATCGGGGGGAACGGCCACCGCTGTCGCTGAGCCGCGCACCTCATCCACGCCGGTTGAAATGCTCGCCTTCGTCGATGAGCGCTTCCGCGAGAACTTCATCGAGATCTTCGAGGCGGGGCCGGAAGAGCATCTGGTCACCTGCATCGAAATCCTGTCGCCGTCGAACAAGCGTCCGAACTCCGAAGGCTGGGATTTGTATCTGCGGAAAAGACAGGCCCTGCTGCTGGGCGCGGCGAACTTTGTCGAGATCGACCTGCTGCGCGGCGGGCGGCGGATGCCCATGCTGACTCCCTGGCCCGACTCGCCCTACTACGTCCTTCTCTGCCGCAGACGACGGGCGCCATACTGCACCGTCTGGCCGGCCGGCTTCCGCGACAGCCTGCCGAGCATCCACGTCCCGCTCGACGATCCCGATCCGGACATCCTGCTCGACCTTCAGCCGATGGTCGAGGCGATCTATGCGCGCTCCCGCTACGCTCGCAGTATCGACTACTCGAAGCCGCTGACTCCGCCACTCAGTCCCGAGGAGGCGACATGGATGGCTGGACTGCTCGGCAAAGACAGGGCGCAACAATAAGGCCGCTTGCAGCTTTGCAGAAGGCCTGCAAAGCCGCAAGCGGCCCGTGAAACTCATCCTCACTGGTTGAAGATGAACTCCTTGGTGTTCAACAGCGCCCAGAGAATGTTCTCATACGCTGTCTTCTTCGTCTTCTCGTGCTTGCTGATGTGATCGAGGGCCGCCTTCAACTGCTCCTCCGTCGGCTTCCGCGAGAAAGCCCACTGGAACAACTCCTCGACTTTCTCGGCGTCGCCGCGCTTGTCCTTGACCAGCTCGTCGGCCCGGCCGCCGGCTCGCGCCAGTTTGCCCTGGACCTCTTCCGAGTTCAGCAGGTGCAGCGCCTGGGCCAGGTTCGCCTCGCTGACACGCTCGCACTCGCAAGCGCTGATGCGCTGCGGCCGGCCGAACACGTCGAGGAAGTACGACGCGAACGATTCGTCCGGCAGCATGATCGCGCGCCGGGGGGCGAAACGATCCTGCGGTAGACCGGCGAAAGTCGTCGGGCTGTCCGTCACCTGACAGACCGCGTCGAGCAGCACTTCCGCCGACATCCGCTTGGGATAGTAGCGGGCGTAGTTCTGCTTGTCGTGCTGGTTGAACTCGTTCGGCACGGCGCTCAACTGATACGTCCGGCTCTTGGTGATCGTCCGCACGAGTTCCTTGAGGCTGAACTTCTTCTTGATGAGTTCGGCGGCCAGCGCGTCGAGCAGTTCGGGATTGCTCGGCGGGTTGGTCACGCGCATGTCGTCCAGCGGATCGACGATGCCTCGGCCGAAGAAGTGCGCCCAGTAGCGGTTGGCGACGGCGCGAGCGAAGAACGGGTTCTTCGGGTCCGTCAGCCATTCGACCAGCTTCTCACGCGGATCGTCTTCCGGACCAACCTTCATCGGCTCGGCGTCGAGAGGCTTGATCTCGGCAGTCAGCTTGGTCTTGAGGTTCTGGACGCTGCCCGATGCCTTCGAGTAGATGGCGATCCGGGTTTCCGGCTGCGCGGTGTTCGACGCCACCGGGACCGACTTGCGGCCAACCCGTCCGAAGAACGCGGCCAGGCCCCAGTAGTCGTCCTGGCTCCACTTCTCATACGGGTGATGATGGCACTGAGCGCAGGCCAGACGCAGACCGAGGAAGACTTGGGCCGTGTCATCGACGAACTGCTGCGGCAACTGCAACTCGCGATACCATACCGTCGGCGGGCTGTTGCTCTCGTCGCCCGTGGCGGCC
>JBBSDR010000688.1:0-4803 GCA_038240465.1 Gemmatales bacterium | reverse complement strand
TCGCCCGCCGGCTCGTATCCCGCCGCGACGCTGGTCCTGGGACACAGCCATCTGAACAACGCCGCCTCGGATACGGACGGCGGCCTGGACGACTTCTCCAGCCGGCACGTGGGAGGAGCGAACTTCCTCTTTGGCGACGGCTCCGTTCGTTTCCTCCGCACCATTTCAGGCGACAACCCCGATGGCAGTTACACGACAGGAAGTCTCGCCTTCCAGGCAATGGGCACGCGCGGCAATAATGAGGTGATCGACTGGGAGTATTGAGGGGAGGCGGTATGAAGACTTTCTTGCTCGTCTGTTTGACCGTCGGGCTGCTCACCCTGGCGGGTTGCGGAAAGGAGAAACCGATCCTGGCCGGGGGCAAGCCGGTGAGCTACTGGATCGAGGCATTGCGCGACCCGGACGCCAAGGTGCGCAAGCAGGCCGTGCAGAAACTCGGGAACGTTGGTTCGAGTGACCCGGCCTCGCCTCCCGCCCTGGTCGGAGCGTTGCAAGACCGCGACGCCGGAGTGCGCCGTGAGGCGATTTTGGCCCTAATGAAGTGCGGTCCCGAGGTTCCGGAGTCCATCCCGGCCCTCAACGAAATGCAGAAACGCGACCCGGATGCGAAGGTGCGCTCCTATGCCGGCAAGGCGCTGGAGAAGCTCAAGGAATAAAAAAACATCCGGAAGCGGGCATGTCCCAGGGGGGCTGGGGGCAACGCACCGCTCCCGGAAGGTTCGGTCCCTGACGACCCCGTGAAGGATCGACATGACCCGAGCTCTGGATCTCTCCTTTGACAAAGGAGAGGGAGGGAATCTCGACTGGCGAGATAAATGCGAAAAAAGAGAGCGCCATCCCGGCACTCAGCCGCTCAAGTGCGTCCGAATTGACGTTCGGATGCTCGATCCCAAAACAGACGGGACGTGATCATTTCCCGATCACATGCATCATCCTACGAAGCCAAATAGCCCAATGTCAAGCGAGAAAACCGTGAATCAGGACGGCTTCGCATAGGTGGCGCACGACGTATCGGTTTCCCACAACTTCACCTCGATCACCGGAAAGCCCTGCGCCGCCGCGAAATCGAAGATCAGCCGGGCGATGTTCTCCGCCGTCGGGTTGACGTCCAGCACGAAGATCGGCTCGTTCTGCCCTTGCAGGAAAGACAGGGCCGGATCGTCTCTATGCAACAGCATCTTGTGATCGAGATTGTCGTCGATCCAGCCGCCGACGATCCGTTTGAGCAGGGTGAAGTCCATGACCATGCCGAGGGCGTCGAGTTCGGCCGACGCCAGGGTGATGACAGCCCGGCCATTGTGGCCATGCAGATGGCGACACTTGCCATCGTACTCGAGGAGACGATGACCGTAGCAGAAGCTGAGTTCGCGCGTCACACTGTACATGCTCGCTCCTCGTCGTAAGCCGTCGGGTCGGGCATCCCGGCGTCGAGGAAGGCCCGCTTTCGCTCCGCACACTTGTTGCAGCACCCGCAATGAATCCCGTTCACCGGCCGAATACAGGAAAACGTCAACTCCAGCGGCAGACCGCGCCCGCGCCGCATTACCTCGACCTTGTGCAACTCCTGATAGGGACGCAGCAGCCGTACGTTGCCGGCTACCGCCGCGCTGACCAAACGGGCGAAGGCGTCGAAGAAGGCCGGTGTCGCGTCGGGGAACGGATTGCTGCCGAGCGTTCCCAGGGCGAGGGCCGGCACCCCATGCAGATGACACCACAACAGGGCTTTCGAGAGCAAGAGGACGTTGCGGCCCGGCAGGAAGACGGCCTCATCGGGAGTGCTGGCGTCAGGCACATTCTCGCCGGTCAGGCTCCAGTGCCGGCCATAGAGGTCGGCGACGGGCTGCTCCAGAATGCGCAGGGGACGCAGAACCGGTCCCGCGAGGGCGGCCAGGTAACGCTCGAGATGAGCGAGTTCCGCCACTTCCCAGGCCAGCCCTGTGCGAATGTAGATTGGGTGAACAGTTGTTTGCTGGCGCAACTCCTCGCCCAGGAGGATGGCGCTATCGAGTCCACCGCTGATCAGGATGGCAAGCGGGTCCGGGGGTGGCATGGTCCAACGCATCCGGGGCGAGCGTGTTCCCATCCGTAGAGGAGTCTGAAGTACAGGGTACGAAGTTCTGAACGGATGTCTTGCCGCTTGCGGCTTAGCGGGTGTTACCCGCTCTGATGAAGCGATAGCGCCCGCTAAGCCGCAAGCGGCAAGAGGTAGTAAATCCTTTCGATGGGTGGAATCGTCTGTTAAGGTGACGGTATGAGCAAAACGACCGCGAGCGTGCTTGCCTCACCGGCCGTGGAGACTCCCCCCGAACTCTCCACCGGGGACCTCCTGCTGCGCGCTTTCAATGATCTGCGGGATGAGCTGGTCAGCACGCTCTGGTTCTTGCTCGGCAGCCGGGATGACGCTCAGGACATCGCTCAGGAAGCGTTCCTCCGCTGCTGGCGCACTCAGGAGTCGCTGCCGGAAGTGCAGAACCTGCGTGCCTGGATCTTCCGCGTCGGTCTCAACGCGGCCAAGGATTTGCAGCGCAGTGCCTGGCGTCGAAAGGTCAAACCGTTACTCGGAGCCGATGTGATGCCGATAGTCAATCCCGTCATGCCGGCGCAGGTTGTCGAGGAGCAGGAGACGCTCGGCCAGCTCCGCGAAGCCCTGCTGCACTTGCGCCCGGAAGAAAAGGAAGTCTTTCTGCTCCGGCAAAACGGCGACTTGACATACGAACAGATTGCGGAGATGCACAATCGGCCAGTTGGGACTGTCAAGACGCAGATGCGGAGCGCTTTGCAGAAGCTGAGGAAGATACTCAACCCGGAGAAGGCCACGGAGGTCGAAATGTAGGTTCGGCCCTGCTGAACCCACGAGAGCTTGCACTACGAGACGCACCCAAGTTAGAACGCCCACGCGATACAATGCCGGAGAGGAACATGGACCGCTGTTTGGACTACCAGGCTCAGATGCTCGATTACGTCTACGACCTCCTTGAGGCCGACGTCAACGAGCAAATGCGCGCTCATCTCAATGTCTGTCCCCACTGTCAGCTCGGGCTGCGCGACGCTCGGGGACAGCAACAGATGTTCGCGGCCGCCGCCCGCCTGGAGTTTCCCGCAGTCCGGTTCGCGCCTCCGGTTGCGCAGCCCGAATCGTTCCCCGACGTGGTGTCGCTGCCCCAGCGCCCCCGGCGGACGGTCGCCTGGCGCCGCTGGGCCGCCGCGGCCGCGCTGCTCGTCTCTCTCGCCATTCCCGCCGCTCTCGGGGTCGATTATGCCGGCGCGCGCCGCGATCTGAGCCGTCAGCAGGATGTCGTTGCGAGCCTCGGCCGGATGCAGCAAGCCGTCGAGGCTGAGGTGATTCAACTCAAAGAGAAGAGTCGCGAGCAGTTTGCCGCACGGCGAGAAGAAGTGCTGGCCAAGCATCTCAACCTCGGCGTCTCCGGGCCGCTCACGGCCCAGGCTGACAGCGTCAACGAATACCAGTTTCATCTCGTCGATGGCAAGAACCAGCCGGTCCACGGCAAACTGCGCGACGTCCGCGTCGTGGACCGCCAGCGCGGCGACAAGGTAATCTTCGAGGCCAAGGACCTTGACATCGACGGCACCCTGCGCCTGAAGCTGCCCAACCTCGAGGCGCTCCCCAACTCGGTCCTCACTCTGGAGGCCAAGGCGTCGGCCCGCGACGGCGGTGATAGCGTCCTGCAAGAGGATTTCCTGCTGACGCCGGCGACCTACCTGACCCACCTTGCCACCGACAAGCCGCTCTATCAGCCCGGCGAGACGGTCCGCTTTCGCTCGCTGACGCTGGAGCGATTCAGCCTGCAGCCGGCCGCCGAGCAGCTGGCCATCCGCTACTCGATTGCAACGCCGCTGAGTCAGACTAAGGAGATTCCGCAGAACGACTTCCTGCAGTTCACGCGGAAGGGGCCGACCCAGAGCGCGGGCGTCTTCCGTCCCGAGAGCAAGATGCTTCGGGGCATCGGCGGCGGCGAGTGGGACATTCCGCCTCAGGTCGAGGGCGGTGAGTACATCCTGACCGTCAGCGAGGACCAGAATCGCTTTCCCGCCCAGCAGCGCAAGTTCCTCGTCAACCGCTTCCAGAAGCCCCGGCTGCTCAAGGAACTGACCTTCAATCGCCGCAGTTACGGTCCCGGCGACGAGGTCCAGGCCGCCTGCACGGTTGCCAGTTCTCAAGGCCCCGCCGCCAACTGCAAGGCCGACGTCGCCATTCAGATCGACGGCAAGAACTATGACGCCGAGGGCAAGGAATCGAACACGACGTTCCCGCTCCAGGCTGATGCCAGGGGTGAGTTGCTTGTGCGGTTCAAGCTCCCGAAGGAGATCGAGCGCGGCCAGGCCAGCCTCAACGTCACCTTCAAGGATGGCGGCCAGCCCGAAGCGCTGCTCAAGCCGATTCCGATCGCCCTGAAGAAACTCGACGTTGAGTTCTATCCCGAGGGTGGCTATCTGGTTTCGCACGTCCCCTGCCGGGTCTACTTCCAGGCGCGCACGACACTCGGCAAGCCGGCCGAACTGAAGGGCCGGCTGCTCGACGACACCGGCGACGTCGTCTCTCTCGTCGAGACTCTTGCCGACGACAAGGAACCGGGCGCTAACCAGGGCATGGGCGTGTTCCGCTTCACGCCGCGGCCCCGGCGCAGCTATCACCTTGAGATCGATCGCCCCTCCGGCATAGCGGCCCATTATCCGCTGAAGGCCGAGGCGTGGGGCGCTGTCGCCATGAGCATTCCCCAGTCGGTGATGATGTCGCACGAGCCGATCGAGGTCGAGTTGCGCAGCAAGGAGAAGAGCCGCCAG
>JBBSDR010000687.1:0-4814 GCA_038240465.1 Gemmatales bacterium | reverse complement strand
CCCCGCTTGCCTGTTATGCACTGTAGAATGGTCGGATGGAGGACCAATCATGTCCGTTCCGATCCGACATCTGCCTGTCTTGCAGAACTGGGACTGTCACGTCACCGGCACCTGCTGCAAGGAATATCTCGTCACCATCAGCGAGGAAGAGAAACAGCGCATCGACGCGCAGGGCTGGGACCGCGACAAGGACCTCGGCGGACTGGCTCCCGTTCGCCGCACCGGTCCTCCCTGGGCGCGGCGCTATCATCTCAACCACCGTCCGGACGGTAGCTGCGTCTTTCTCAGCGAAGAGGGCCGATGCCGCATCCACGAACGGCACGGCTACGAGACGAAACCACTTCCCTGTCGTCTGTTTCCCTTCATCCTTGTGCCGCAAGGCGACCGCTGGGGTGTTGGTCTTCGGTTTGCTTGTCCAAGCGCGGCGCGGAACAAGGGCCGGCCCCTTCCCGCTCACGACGACGAACTCCGCGACTTCGCCGAGCAACTGGCGAAGCGCGAGGGCCTGGAGCCTCAGCCCGACGGTACGCTCAACCCGCCGCCGCGTCTCCTGGGCCGGCGTCGAATTGACTGGCCGGACCTGCGCCGCTATCTCGACGCGCTCATGGCCTTGTTAGGCGACCGCAAGGACCCCATCGAGTTGCGCGTCAGGCGCTGCCTGATGCTGGCCGAGCAGTGCCGGCAGGCGAAACAGATTCATGAGGTGAAGGGACGCCAACTCGGCGAGATGCTGCACATGCTTGCGGGCTTCACCGAGTCCGAGACCCCGCGCGAGCCATCCGCGCTGCCACCTCCGTCATGGATTGGGCGAGTCCTGTTCCGGCAGTTGCTCGCGGTCTACACCCGGAAGGATCACGGACCGAATCGCGGCCTGGCGGGACGCGGCCGGCTCGCCCTGCTCGCGGCGGCCTGGCGATTCGCGCGCGGCTCAGGAACGGTGCCGCGTATGCACCGCTGGCTGCCGGAAACGACATTCGAGAAGATCGAGTCGGCTGCCGGCAAACTGTCGCCGGCCTCGGAAGAGGTCCTGGAGCGCTATTATCTGATGAAGGTTGGCTCACTGCAGTTTTGCGGTGCGGCGGCGTTTGGTTTGTCGTTCTGGGAAGGGTTCGAGTCGCTGGCGCTGACGCTGCCGGTGATCCTGTGGGTCAAACGCGCCTTTGCGCCGGAGCCGGACGAGGAGGGCGTACTGAAAGCCCTCAGCATCGTCGATGACCACTTCGGCTTCAACCGCGTCCTCGGCACGTTGCGGCAGCGTTTCAGCCAGGGTATCCTTTCGCGCCGCAACCAGACGGCCCGCCTGATCGCCTGGTATAGTCGATGAGGCGGAAGGAGGTTGGGCTTCACTCGACCTTCTTCCGCCCTCGACACGGACTGTTATCTCGCATCATCAAGAGTGCCGCGCGTCGATGCCATGACGAGAGCGTACCAGATGAGCATTCCTCCTACCACCAATCCATAGAGCATCAAGATTATCGCCCCCACCCAGAAACTTGTACTCTTGATGATGAGGCCGAGGAGCCAGAGAAGCAATCCCATCCCGAGACACACCGACGGGGCTAGGATCATCATCAAGAACCCGTTCTTTGCCGTCTCCCTGTCCCGTTGTGATTTGCCGACCGCCCACTGAAAGAGCGCGAAGCAGGTCAACCGTCCAATCTCCACCAGGGGAAGCAGGATCAGGACGGCACCGATGCCCATGTTTCCAATGAGGGAAGCGAATCCCCCTCCTTCCCCGAGGCCGGAGAATGGGTTCAGGGTAAAGAAGGGGATCATCCAGGCGAGGTAACCACCACCGCCCCCCTCCCCGAGGAATTTGATTACGAGAAAGATACCCATAAAGAGGCTCACCCCACTTGTTGCGACCGTGGCGATGGCTAGTCCTAGTTCTCCATTTTTCCCGGGCGTCGTGATGATGAACCCGGAGCCGACCACATTGACGATCATCCCGCCAACGAGCGTTAGAGCCGTCAGATAACCCATCACCTTCAGAAAGCCACCTCCGCCGCCGCTTCGCGAACTCGACATGGCCGCGGTAATGAGTACGGAGAGAACCGCGAACCCGAGAGCTCCCGCGTAGACGAAATGGCCGATGAAGTTCAGATGGACTCCGAGACTGGCCCGTTTGAACCCGGCGCGACGCTTCTTCGGACTTTGCTTTTTCGGTTCATCGTCATCGTCGTCGTCATCGTCGTCATCGCGGCGCTTTGCCGATGCTCTCTTCTTCCTCGACGGACGCTCGTCCTCGTCGTCCTCGTCATCCTCATCTTCCTCGTCGCGGCGCGAGGACTTCTTCTTCGCCTTGCTCGGGCGCTCGTCCTCCTCATCGTCATCGTCGTCATCCCGCCGGCTCTTCTTTTTCTTCTTCGGCGTTTCCTCTTCATCGACCTCGTCATCTTCCACTACCGCCGCCGCAACGACCTCATCGTCCTCTTCGACCGGTTTCTTCTTGGCGGGAGAGGGAGCCGGACTAGTAATAGCTGACGAAGCAGACGCGGGGACACTCACGACGGACTGGCAACCGGGACACTTCCCTTGTTTGCCCGCCATCTCATCCTTGACCGTTAATTCCTTGTTGCACTTCGCACACTTGAATTTGATCGGCATGTCTGGATTCTCGTCAAGGTTGTCAGGATGCGTTCAACTCGCTCAGCCGCACTCAAAACCGGTCTTCGATCTCGTCTCGGGCCAACCTCAAACGGCTGGCATACGCCAGGCAAAGATACAGAAACGCGACACACGTCCCGACGATCAGAATGATTGCCATCACTGCCGCAGCATTTTTGGCTCGCGCCTCGAGGAGTACAAGACGAAAGAACAGGTAATCGAATAACGGCACCCCCACCGCGACGACTGGCACCAGAATGGTGAGACCCATTCCCGCGTCTGAGACGCCCGAATCTCGCAGGCTCACCCCAAGGGAGCGAAGGTAGAAGGCAAACACGAGATTGCGCGCGACTTCAAGCATGAAGCATGTGATCAGCAGTCCATCAATGTTCTCCAGAACTTGACGTCCCTGCAAGGAACCCGCGAGGGCCGCGTGTGTGGTCAGGACGACACCGAACATAGAGAGTAGCAAGAGTCCCAGAAGGACGGTCGCCGCGATCGCCAGCCCTTTTTCTCCATTATTCCCCGGAGTCATGATACCAAAGATGTAGCCGATCAGGGCGACAACCCAGAGGGCAATCATCAAGCCCCAGCAAAGGAAAACGACGATCGTCCCGAGCGTGGCGGAGACATCGAAGGCGCGAAGCAGACCCATGCATCCCCCAATCAAGATGTCAAAAAGGATGGCGCCCCAGATGACCGCATAGAGGTGCATGGATACCATGTTTAGCTGGACACAAAGTCTTGCTTTCCCCCAGCCTTCGCGGATCGCCTTCCTTTTCTTCTTTTTCCCGGGGGTCGCCTCTTGCCTCTCCGGGGACCGACGCAAGGGACTCGGCAGTCGCTCGCTTGCTTCGTCATACTCCCATTTAGGTAACGCCGAGGGGGGCAGGGCGGCTGGTCTGGCGTCATCCCGCTTCGCCGTTTCGGTCAGCCGTTCGTCTTGCTCGATAATCTCGGCAACAATAATCACTTCCTCTTCCGGCGCGGCTCGCTCCTCAATCCGGGGAGGGGTCTCCTCAATCGGTTTCCAGACGCTTGCGATCGGCGCCTCGACTGGAGCTACTGTCGCTACGGGGACTTCGGGAGGAGGCACCGTGGCGACCGGAATTTGGGGAGCAGGCTCGAAGTCGATCTCCAGCGACAGAATCGTTTGCACGCAGAGACACTTCGGACACTTCCCCAGTTGGCCGACCATCTCGTCCTTGACGATCAGTTCCTGGCCGCATTGTTCGCATTTGACAATGATGGGCATTGCGCAATCCACCCGCGAAGCAGCCGCTGTTGGTCAGTCCTCGTATCTTTGTTGCCCGTCCGGGGGGGTACAAGGAGCAAACGCCAGCGCCTGCCCTTCATCACCGATACAGTGAGCCTAGCGAATCTTCCCCAGGCGTTCAACCTGGGCAAGATTGCGCAGCCTTCCTGGTCTTCCCTATCGATTTACTGTCGCTGAGGGAGGGGGATCGGGTCAAGGCGAAAAGGGATACTGCCTTCTGGATTTTGACGAGCCGAACCGCGCAAGCGGTCGGGGATGCTGCTCCGCAGTCGTGCCGGTCAGTCTGTCTTGACGCTCTTTCCAGGGGCGCCGATAATGCGGCCATTGCTATCCGTTTCGCGCAACCTGGAAAGGACTCCTCATGCGCCGGCTCTTTCCACGCAGCCCGCTCGTCCAGGGCCTCCTGATCTTCCTGCTCGCTCTCGCACCCCGGCTTGTCTACCTGCTCGGCATGGACAGGATCGGCAACACCTCTCACGTCGAGGTCGAGAGAGCGGCCATCACCTGGGCGCGCGAGGGGCGGTTAGCCGATGCCTTTGGTCAACATACCGGACCGACCGCGCATGTACCTCCTCTCTACACGGGCCTGCTCGCAGGGCTTCACCTTCTCTTCGGCATCGATTCAGCCGCGGCTGTCGTCGCCCAGCGGTTGCTCAGCACCCTGGTCTGCGCGCTCGGCATCGCGCTCTTACCCTGGCTGGCGCGGCGCTCCGGACTCCCGCAGGGGGCCGGAGTAATCGCTGGCATTATCCTCGCTCTTTATCCCTTCCATTTCTTCATTGAGACCTATGGCCGGCAGGAGACCGTCTATGCGGTCCTGCTGAACATGGGGCTGTTCGCGCTCTGGTTGAGACTGCGCGAGAACGGCTGGAAGGAGTCAAGACAGGTCGTTTTGCTGGCAGTGCTGACCGGCGTGGGGGGGGGGGGGGGG
>JBBSDR010000686.1:0-4817 GCA_038240465.1 Gemmatales bacterium | reverse complement strand
GGGCAACAGCCGGGTCGTGTAAGTCCCACCGGCCGCGATCTCAATCACGTTCTGCCAGCGCTGGCCGCGACGGCGATAGACAAGCAAGGTGGGCCGGTTCGCATCCTCCCGCCCATCCAGGATCCAGTATTCGCGAATCGAAGAGATCTGCAGGTAGAGATCGACATTCCGCACGAAGTCCTTATTCGGATCACCCTCAGAGACAACCTCAACAACCAAAATCGGACTCTGGTCCTGCCAGCGGAGGTCATTGAGGTTCTGGCCGAGCGGAAAATCGCGGTAGGCAGCGACATCCGGTTCAGGCGCGGTCGGGTCCGAATGACCGGGTACAAACACCCGCGTCTTGTTGTAGACGAAGTTGGTCACATCGGGATGCGAATCAGAATAGATCAGCAGTTTTTTAAGAATCCAACACTCGTGGACACCTGCTGGAGAATCCGCTGCGGGAGCCACATACAGTCTCCCGTTGATTAGCTCATACCGATGTCCTTCCTCGTAGTCGGCCTGCAGAAATTCTTCCAGCGTCAGTGGCCGGTCATGGTCGGCCGGTCCCAGTCTCAACAGCGTCTTCATCCTGCCCTCCTCTCAGCGTACCGTCGTCAGCACGCGCAGCTCGCGTGGCAGCGGGAAGCTCACATGTTCCTCGCGCACGGTCCGACTCTCGACCTCCCCGCCGTACTTCCGCTGCAGGTGAGCCACGCACTCCTCGACGACGTCCTCCGGCGCGCTCGCTCCGGCGGTGATCAGCACCGTCTCGCTTCCCTTCAGCCAGTCGTCGGCGATCTCCTGCCAGCCGTCGATCAGGTACGCCGGCTTGCCTGCCGCCCGCGACACCTCCGCCAGACGAATGCTATTCGAGCTGTTTCGGCTGCCCAGCACCAGCACCACGTCCGCCTCCGGCACCAGGTCCTTCACTGCCTCCTGGCGATTCTGCGTCGCGTAACAGATATCGTCCTTCGATGGCCCGGTGATTTGCGGATACCGCCGCCGCAGCACGGCGACGATCGCCTCGGCATCGTCAACGCTCAGCGTCGTCTGCGTCAGATAGGCCACCTTGGCGTCCGGCGGCAGGTCGAGCGCCTCGGCCTCGACGGTGTCCTGGATCAGTCGAATCGACGCCGGCGCCTCGCCCATGGTGCCGACGACCTCGTCGTGGCCCTCGTGGCCGATCAGCAGGATGGTGTAGCCTTCGCGGGCAAAGCGCACCGCCTCCAGATGCACCTTCGTCACCAGCGGGCAGGTGGCGTCGATGGCGCGAACATTGCCTGCCGCCGCCGCCTTGCGAATGGCGGGAGCGACGCCATGAGCGCTGTAAAGGACCGTGCCGCCGGACGGAATGTCGGCGATGTCGTCGATGAAGACGACGCCGCGTTTCTTGAATCGCTCGACGACGTAGCGATTGTGAACGATTTCGTGATAGACGTAGATCGGCGTGCCGTACAGTTCCAGGGCGCGGTCGAGGCTCTCGATGGCCATGTTGACGCCAGCGCAGAAGCCGCGCGGATTGGCGAGAATGATCTTCACGTGCGATACTCCTCCTTGGGATCGTCTCTCTATCCTAACCGTCCCGGGGGATGCGTGCCAACCGCGCCTGGAAAACGACAACGCCACTCGCGAGCCGGCTCGCGAGTGGCGATGCAATCGAATCAACTCGTTTCCCGGCTCAGTCGGCGAACTTCAACTCGGTCACCGAAATGATCATCTTGTCGCCGTCCTTCTTGACGGTGCCCTTGACCGTGCCATCCTTCGCGGCCTTGCAGACCTTGCCGTGATACTTCTTGTTCGAGGCCTTGTCGAACACATAGATGACGTCCTTGTCCTTTTCCTTGACCTTGATGCAGGTGGCGCATTCGTCGGCCATCTTCAGATCGCACTTCATGCAGGTGATCGATCCCTTGAGCTCCTTCGTGTCATCGGCCTTCTTGTCCTCGGCCTGGGCCGTGGTCAGGAAGCACACCAGAGCCACCGCGGACAGCATCGTTCTTACAGCCTTCATCGATGAACCTCCCCATGTGACGGGCAGAACCCGCGAAAAACGTCCGATCCACTATCAGACGTGCGGATCTTGCTTCTTATTCTAGGAGCGAAGTATAAGTTCGCCAGCGCAAGAACGCAATGGGCATGTTGCAAGGACCCGCGCCGGGTGCCTCAGACCGGTGTTCCGCTCGACCGGGACTGGCCGAATCACTACCATGATCGCATCGAGTTTGACTCCGCAAGGTCGGGAGAGGACGTCATGAAAATCGTCGCGTATCGCCTGTTGCTGCTGGTCGGGCTGCTGAGCGTTCCCGCCGCGTCGGCCCAGGACAAGCTCACCATCAAGGAAGAGAGGCCGTACTTCCCCCTGAAGGAAGGCTCCGTCTGGACCTATATCCTCCAGGGCAAGCCATACGTCACCAAGTTGACCGGTTTCGAGAAGAGCGGTGAGGATGTCTGCGCCCGGCTGGAGACTCGCCGGGGGCAAGACCTGATCTCGACCGAACTGGTGACGGTCCGCAAGGACGGCGTCTATCGCGTCGAGTTCTCCGGCAAGAAGTTCACGAAGCCGGTCCGCTTTTTCAAGCTGCCCGTCAAGAACAACGAAAGCTGGAAGATCGAGGACGACACCAAGGTCGGCGAGCAGGACGTCAAGGGCAACTTCAAGTTCGGCGAAGCCAAAGGCGTCAAGGTCAAGGCCGGTCTGTTTGACACCGTCACCGTCACCGCCGACCTGAAGGTCGAGAACCAGAACACCACCGTCACCTATTATTTCGCCGAGAAGACCGGGATGGTCAAGCAGACCATCGTCATCGGTACGACGACCGTCGAGTTGGAACTGGACAAGTACGAAGAAGGCAAGAAGTGAGCGAGGGACACCATGCGAGGTCTGCTAAGTCTGTGTTGCGTGGCCGTGCTGCTATATCCCGTGTGCGCCCAGGACCCGACGAAGGACGGCTTGTATCCGCTCAAGATTGGCGCCAAGTGGACCTACAAGTCCGGCACCGACACCATTGAGGTGGTGGTCAAGAAGACGGAAAAGCTCAATAAGGACGATAAGGGCGAGGCCGAGGCCTTCGTCCTGGAGACGAGCATCGCGGGGGCGACGGTGGCGTCGGAACACATTGCGGTCCGGACGGACGGTCTGTATCGCGTCAAGGTGGGCGGAGTGCTGGTGACGCCGCCCGTGCAGTTTCTGAAATTGCCGGCGAAGAAGGACGAGAGCTGGGCGATCAACTCGCGCGTTGGTCCCGAGAAGCTGGAGGGCAAGTTCACCACCGGCGAGTCGGAAGTGGAATGGAACAAGGAGAAGAAGAAGGCGATCACGGTCAGCGGCCCGGACATGATGGCCAACGGACAGAAACTCTCCGTGACATACACCTTCGTCGAGGGCGTGGGCCTGTTCGCGCAGACCGCCAGCCTCGCCAACATCCAGGTCAAACTCGACCTGGTCAAGTACGAGCCGTCGAAGGAATAGGAGTCAGGAGTCAGGAGATACAACAGAACCCGTCGCTTGCGCTCCGGGCTGGTTTGCAGTCTTCCCTGGCGCCTGACTCCTGACTAACATGGTGCTGGGAACTGCTGGCACAGTTCCCGCACCTGTCCGCGAATCCGCTGCTGCACACTCACATCATCCGGTTTCGCCAGCACCTCCGCGATCCAGTTGCCGATGCTGTGCATCTCCAGTTCGCGCATGCCGCGCGTCGTCAAGGCAGGGGTGCCGATGCGGATGCCCGAGGGATCGAGCGGCTTGCGCGTGTCGAAGGGGATGCCGTTGCGGTTGACCGTGATGCCCGCCGCGTCGAGCGCCTTTTCCGCCTGCTTGCCGCCATAGCCCTTCTCGTTGACGTCCACCAGCATCATGTGATTGTCCGTCCCGCCCGAGACGAGCCGGAAACCGTGCCGCATCAATTCGTAGGCCACCGTCCGCGCGTTGGCCACGACCTGGGCCGCGTAACCGCGGAAAGTCTTCTGAAGCGCCTCGCCGAACGCGATCGCCTTGGCCGCGACGACGTGCATCAGCGGCCCGCCCTGCATACCGGGAAAGACCGCCTGATCGATCTTCTGCGCCCAGTCCTTCTTGCACAGCACGAAGCCGGCGCGCGGCCCGCGCAGCGTCTTGTGCGTCGTTGAGGTCACGAAGTCGGCCCACGGCACCGGGCTGGCGTGCTGCTCTCCGGCGACAAGTCCCGCGATGTGGGCCATGTCCACCATGAAGAGCGCCTTGGTCTCCTTGGCGATCTCGATGAAGCGGACAAAGTCGATCTCGCGCGAATAGGCGCTGGCGCCGGCGAGAATCAACTTGGGTTTGTGTTCTCGGGCGAGAGCGGCCACCTGATCGAAGTCAATCGTCTCGGTGTCCTGGCGAACGCCGTAGTGAATGACCTTGTAGAGCTTGCCGGAGAAGTTGAGGTGCATGCCGTGCGTCAGGTGTCCGCCGTGCGCCAGGCTCATCCCGAGGATGGTATCGCCCGGATCGAGACAGGCGAAGTAGACGGCCATGTTCGCCTGGGCGCCGGAGTGCGGCTGGACGTTGGCATGTTCGGCGCCGAACAGTTGCTTGACGCGATTGATGGCAAGCAACTCGACGACGTCAACGTGTTCGCAGCCGCCGTAGTAGCGCCGTGCTGGATAGCCCTCGGCGTACTTGTTGGTCAGTACGCTGCCCTGGGCGGCGAGGACAGCCGGAGAGGTGTAGTTCTCCGAGGCGATCATCTCAAGTCCGTCCTGCTGGCGGAGGCGTTCGGCGTCAATCGCCTGCCACACTTCGGGGTCCGTCTCATGAAAAGTCGTCATGGGGGTTCCTCTCATGGTTAGCCCTTCCGTGGTGCAGGCGGCTC
>JBBSDR010000685.1:0-4820 GCA_038240465.1 Gemmatales bacterium | reverse complement strand
GAGGATGCCCGCGTGGACCGCCGCCGTGGCGAGCGAGGAGTCATCCGTGTAGATGTCGCTGCCCCAGACGAAACCGTTGGCATTGCCCGTCACCTCGAAGAGGAACGTCTTGCCGTTCTGGCCGCGGAGATTGCCTACCGTGCCGGGATCGGCCATCGCCATGCCGCCGCCCCCCACGCCGCCTTTTCGGATCGCCTTGCCGCGCTCGAGTTTGTAACTGCCCTGCCACGGGCCGTAGTCGGTCGTCGTCACACCGTTGCGCATCGAGCCGGTGTAGCCCTGCTCGCCGGCCAGGACGGTCACCTTGATCGCTCCCTTTTCTCCCGCCTTCAGCAGACCGGCATGGACTGCGGCGGTGGCGATCGCCGAGTCATCGGTGTAGGTGTCTGTCCCCCAGACGACCCCACCCGCATTACCGGTTACCTCGAAAAGGAACGTCTTGCCGTTCTGGCCGCGGAAGTTCAGCATGGTGCCGGGGTCGGGCTGGGCGCCGGCGATGCGGCCGGTCTTGATCTCCTCGGCAGCCTCGGCGACGGCCTTCGCCTGGTTGGTCTTGCCCTGCTTTTCGAGGTTTTTTGCCAGGTCTTCGAGCTGGGCGATGAGCTTCTCCTTGCGCGCCTTGACTTCTTCCTGGGCTTTCTGGTTCTCCTCTTCGGCCTTCTTGAGGACATCCTCGGCCTTCTTGAGAATGGCATCGCTGGCCTTCTCGTTTTCCTCGACCAGCTTCTTCGCGTCCGGCGGCAGTTCGTCATCCGCGCGGACGTTCCACGCGATGAGGGCCAGCAGGCACAGAGGCAAGAGACGACGGCTGAACATGGTTACTCTCCTTCATCGAGAAACCCGGGCATCGTTTCGAGAACGTCCGGGAGGTGCTTGAGACACGGAGGCAGCGATCGCTGGCGGCGGTCTTCTGGATGCCCAGCACGGCCGCCGTTTCGTTGTTGGTCAACTCCTCGAAGTGCCGAAGAAGCGGCCTGATGATCGCCATTGCGGGCGCATTCGAGCAAGAGATCGGTATCGCTTGCCGGTCATTCACGTTCGACCCCATCCTGGTAAGGCGAGCGGCAGGTTCAAACATACCCGGTGGGACAGGCGTCTCGCCTGTCCGGACAGGCGAGACGCCTGTCCCACCGGGTAGTTCACCTCTTGCCGGTCGCCTAACCGCGAAACGAAAATCGCTGTCACGGAGAGAAGACGGATAGATGATCGGGTTATCGTATCAGGTTCGTTGCCGGTATGCACGCACTTCTCGATGCCCAGATTCAACAACTCTGGTTGACGCGAGCACGCCCCGTTACAATTCCCCAGTCCACTCCAGGGGGGAGAAATGATGAGCATTGCAAGCGTCTCCAATCTGCCCGCGACAATTTATGGCGGGGTGGAGCATCTCGCCGGGGAACAAGGTGTCGGTGAGTACCTGGAAGCGGTGATCGAACTGGCGAAAACGCTCTACCCCGGAGCGGTCGCCATGCGCGTCTATGTCACGGTGGATGAGGAAGCGCGGGAGGATGAGCGCATCCTGATCGAGTTGAAAGCGAACATCGAAGCAGGACCGTATCAAGAGGCTCATCGGCGCTGGTCGGAGGGGCTGCTGCGTGTCTGTCCGCATGCCGGAGCGTGTGTGTTCCGGCTTGGCATTTACCAGGTGGCCCGATGAATTTTCGCGACTACCTCGCCGTGGCGGCGACTCTTGCGCGCGGAAAGACTGAGGCGGAATGGCGTTCCGCGACGAGCAGAGCGTACTATGCTGCTTTCCACGCGGGCAGACAGTTTCTGCTGAGTCTTCAATTCCGCGTTCCGAAAGCCGATCGCGCTCATGCGTATGTTTGGATGAGACTGTCGAATGCCGGCGACGCTGGCGTTTGTCATGCGGGAAGCGACCTGAGCAGTCTTCGCGGTTACAGAAATGAGGCGGATTACGATGAACTCCCTCCTCAACCGCAAGGTCAGGCCCAGGGAAATGTTGCTCTGGCAACAGCCGTTCTTCAGGCTCTCGACGCCGCATTGATTGAACCCATTCGCACTCAAGTCATGGACACGATCAAGATTTACGAACGCGACATTTTGCAGGATGTCACCTGGCACCCCTGACACAACCAGGCTTGTCTTCCGGCTCTCGTTCGATCATGCTAATTTCATGCTGCCCCACTCCCCCCTCGCACAGGACCTGGAAACCCTCGGCATCGCGCCGGGACGGCTCGAATTGCTGCATCGGCTCGGGCTGCACACCATTGCCGATCTGCTGTTCCACTTTCCGCGCGCCTACGAAGACCTCACCAACGTCCGCCGCATCGTCGAGTTGAAGGCCGACGAACTGCAGACGGTCCAGGGCGAGGTGGTCGAGATCGAGGGCCGCGAACTGCTCAAGGGCGGCTGTGTTGTCAGTGTCGTTCTGTGCGACGACGGCATGAACTGCCTCGAAGGCATCTGGTTCAACCAGCCGCTCGCCGCCCGCCGTTTTCGCATGGGCCAGCGACTCGCCTTTGGCGGCAAGCCGCGCTGGTATCGCGATCACCGCAACAATCGCGAATACTGGCAGATGGGCAACCCGCATGTGCAGTACCTCGAAGGCGCCTCCACCGGCGAGACCGGCGGCATTGTCCCCGTCTATCCGCTGACCGCGGACCTTCGCGGCGAGCATCTTCGTCCTCTGCTCCGCCAGAGCCTGGGCCGGCATTCCGCCGATCTCGTCGAAACGCTTCCGGACGACCTCCGCGCGCGTCACGGCTTTCCCGACATGGCCGCCTCGCTGCGCGAGATTCATTTCCCGCCCTCGCTGGATGCTGCTCACACCGCCCGGCGGCGTTTCGCGTATGAGGAGTTGTTGCTGTTGCAACTCGCGCTCGCCCTGAAACGGCGCGAACTGCGCGATCGGCAGCAGGCACCGGTGCTGGCGGTGACGCCGGCTATCGACGCCCGCATTCGCCGGCTCTTTCCGTTTGCGTTGACGCCGGATCAGGAGCGAGCCATCGCCGATGTCTGTCGCGATCTGGCGAGTCCACGGCCGATGCAGCGTCTGCTCCAGGCCGACGTCGGCGCCGGCAAGACTGCTGTCGCCGTCTACGCGCTTCTCGTCGCTGTCGCCTGCAAGCATCAGTGC
Organism: Gemmatales bacterium; assembly: GCA_038240465.1. Classification (GTDB taxonomy): domain Bacteria; phylum Planctomycetota; class Planctomycetia; order Gemmatales; family Gemmataceae; genus JBBRIK01. The sequence goes on along the minus strand of JBBSDR010000685.1, from coordinate 1,720 downwards.
GCCCTGATGGCCCCAACCGAAGTCCTCGCCCAGCAGCACTTCCGCACCCTCGACGGGTATCTCCGCGAGAGTCGGGTTCGCCGGCTGCTGCTGACCGGCGCGCTGAGCGCAGCAGAGCGGCGGACAGCCCTCGAACAGATCCGCGCCGGCGCGATTGACCTCGTCGTCGGCACTCAGGCGCTCGCTCAGCCCGATGTGAACTTCGCTCGGCTTGGCCTGGTGGTGATCGACGAGCAGCACAAGTTCGGTGTCGGCCAGCGAGCGCGGATGCGCGGAGCGGGCGCAAATGGCGATCCGCACTATCTCGTCATGACGGCGACGCCGATTCCGCGCACGGTCGCCCTGACCGTGTTCGGCGATCTCGACGTCACGCTGATGCGTCAGGGTCCGCCCGGACGTCAGCCGGTGGTCACGCGCTGGGTGCCGGCCCGAAACCGCGACGAGGTCTACGCGCGCATTCGTCAGGGACTGGGCGCGGGGCGACAGGGGTTCGTCGTCTGTCCGCTGGTGGAGGAGTCGGAACGGCTTGCGCTGCGTTCGGCGTCGGCGGTGTTCGACGAACTGAGGGCCGGTCCCTTTCACGACCATCGCCTGGGCCTGCTGCATGGCCGGCTGAATGATGAGGACAAGGCGGCCGTCATGGCCGACTTCCGCGCTGGCCACCTTGATCTGCTGGTGGCGACGTCCGTGGTCGAGGTGGGCATCGACGTCGCCGGCGCGACGCTGATGCTGATCGAGGACGCGGATCGTTTTGGCCTGTCGCAGTTGCATCAGTTGCGCGGCCGGGTGAGCCGGGGCAGTGTGGCGGGCGAGTGCTATCTGTTCGCCGACCCGGCGACGCCGGAGGCCCAGGAGCGCTTGCGGATCTTCACACGAACGTCGGACGGCTTCGCGCTGGCGGAGGAGGACGCTCGTCTGCGCGGCTCGGGCGAACTGGTTGGCACCCGGCAGCACGGCGTCGCGGAGTTGCGATTCGCCGATCCCGTCGCCGAACCGGACCTGTTGCAGCTGGCGCGCAAGGACGCCTTTGAACTGGTGACGCAGGACGCGACCTTGAGCCGGCCGGAGAACGCGCGATTGCGGGAAGCGCTGCAGCAGCGTTATGGACAGAAGCTGGGACTGTCGGCGATCGGTTAATGGCTCTCGCAGAGCTCGGTTCCGAATCCTATCCCATCGAATAAGCCCGTGTGGTAAGATCCACTTTTGTGGTGGGACCAGGCGGGCTGCCAGAAGCGGGGAGGTGGGAATGTTGCCCCAGAGTCACAGGCAGGAAGCACTGTCCCGCGCCTATGTCCGCGCCATCGCGGCCCAGGCTGGCGTCACCTGCGGCGACGTTTATCAAGACTACGGCATCGACATTTATCTGCGCGGCATCGAAGTAGTAGACGGAGAGTATCGCGACACTGGCCCGCAGATCGATCTTCAGTTGAGGACCGCCACCCAAGCTGTGATTCGGGAAGATGAGATAGCGTACGATCTGGAAGTCCGGACTTATAACCGGTTGCGCCTGGAGCAAGTGTTTCGCCCGTGCTATTTCGTGTTGTTGGTGCTGCCGGAGGAGGAATCTCTCTGGCTCACCCAGTCCATTGACGAGTTGATCCTTCGCCGCTGTGCGTTCGGGACCTCGCTTCGAGGAGCGGAACCGACGACCAACCAGAGGACGATTCGCATTCAAATCCCTAAAACGGAACTCTTTTCGGTGGAAACCGTGGTGCGTTGG
>JBBSDR010000684.1:0-4825 GCA_038240465.1 Gemmatales bacterium | reverse complement strand
GCACAGCCAGGACGACGCGCCCGCCATTTTCGATGCCGCCTTTGCGTTCGAGTACCCGCGGCGGTTGGCGCAGTCTGGCAAGCGTCTCGCATAGCAGCTTAGTGCCTTGCACGCGGCTGGTGCGAATCCGCGCTTTCTGCTCGACATTCCAGCGCCGTGCCGCGATGTTCTCGCCGGCGAGATGGACGCAGGCATCGAGATCCTCTAATCGACCAGCGTCGATTCGGCCGGTGGTTGGATCCCAGGCCACCTCCTCCTCCGATGAACCGTTGGCCGACCGCACCAGGCGAAGGACGCGATGGCCACCCGTCGAAAGGAAGGGAACGAGAGCAGACCCAACCAGACCCGATGAGCCGGTGACTGCAACCTTCATGGATAGGCCTCGTAAATGTCCTTGATGCAATGACAGATCGCCAGCTGTGACACAATGACGGTAGCGAAACATCCGTACCAGTTTTCGGCGGATGAACGAGCCACCGAGCCAACTTCCCAATCTCCCGTAAGGCAGTGCGTACTCGATATCATCCTCCAGGAAGCACCGTTGCGGTCCGTCAGGGATGACGCGATGGCAATGTCGCCAATGGGCGAAGGGCCCTTCGGTTTGTACGTCGCAGAATTGCCGACCGGGTTGATAGTCGCCATGTTCGGCCACCCAGCGGCGCCAGAAACCTCCGGCGCGCACAGCCAGGACGACGCGCCCGCCATTTTCGATGCCGCCTTTGCGTTCGAGTACCCGCACGGTTTCCCAGGGCGGCGACAGCCGTTCAAAAGCGCCCGGCCGGCCGTGCCAGTCCAAGACAGCCTCTGCCGACGCCGGCATGGGGGAGCGAAAAATGAAACGCTCGATGGTCATGACTTGCCTCGCGTTCGCACGGTTGCCAGCCCGCCATCAATGCCGAAAACCTGTCCGGTGATCCAACTCTGCTGGGGATCGAGAAGCCACGCAATAGCAGCGGCAACGTCACCAGGCTCACCAATTCGGCCCAGCGGATGCATGGCGGCCGAGGCTTTCAAACTGGTTTCGTTTGCCGTCAGTCGTTCGGTCAATGGCGTCCGACCCATTCCAGGCGCGACGCAGTTGACCCGGATGCCCTGCTCGGCATAAGAAGCCGCCGCCGCCAGCGTCAATCCGATGATGCCGGCCTTGGCTGCGGCGATGGCTTCATGATTCGCCAGACCGACACGGGCCGCGACCGATGAGACGAGCACAATCGAACCACCTGTACTCATCATGGTCTTGGCGCCTGCGTGGACGGTGGCAAACGCGGTGGTCAAGTTGGTCGCTAGCGTCGTGTGCCATTCCGAATCGGTCGTGAGGTGAGCCGGTTTGAGGAGGAGCGAGCCCACGCAATTGGCGACGCCATCGACGCGACCGAACGCCTGTTGCGCGTCGGCCAGACAGGCGGCGACTTGCCCGGTGTCGGTCGCGTCGATCGTGAACGGCCTGACGCCGTAGGCTTCGGCCAACTCGCGTACCTTGTCGGGATTGCGGCTGGCACCCATGACGTTCGCGCCACCCGCCCTGAGTCGCCGGCACAAGTCGGAGCCGATACCCCCGGTCGCGCCAAGAACGACATAACTCGGTTTATTGTCAAGTCGATCAATCTCGCCGTTCATGGGTTCAGCCTCCAGATCGCCCAGTTGAGTGCGGTTGCGAAAGAAACCCATGCTAGGTATGGCAGCAGCAACACCGCTGCCGAGGCAGAGACACGGCCGAATGCAACGACTGTCGCCAGGATTGCGAACCAGAGCAGAACAATGTCAGCGAAGGCGATCTCCGGGTTGCGCAAGCCAAAGAATAAGGCCGACCAGACCGCATTGAGGACCAACTGCACGCCGAACAGCAGCAGCGCCGGCCAGCAATCCATTCCGCTCGTTCGCCAGACCAGCCAGGCCGCGATGGCCATCCCAATGTACAAGGCGGTCCAGACAGGGCCAAACACCCAGTTGGGTGGATTCCACGAGAGTTTTTTCAACGTTCCATACCAATCGCCCACGGACAGATTCGTCCAGGCGGCCCCCAGCCCGGCTGTCGCGAGGGAGATCATGAGGAACAGCACAAGTACAACCCATTGAGTGGATGAACCTTCACGAGTCCAACCGGTATGTGACATGACTGCTTTCCTCAACTCCTGGAAGATCTCGCGAATCATCCCTGTAAGGTCTTTCTGTTTGGTCTGTTACGCCCCAAGCGGTCACGTTTCTCATTTGACAAGTGAGGAACTGAGCAGGCTCCCTTTTGAAAAAGAGCCTGGCATAAGAGTCGCATCACGCCGGAATGAGCACGGTGTCGATCATGTGAATGACCCCGTTGCTCGCTTCGATATCGGCCTGGGTGACCTTGGCGTTGTTGATCTTCACGCCATGGCTGGCATCGACGCGAAGATCTCCGCCCTGCGCGGTCCTGGCCGTCTTCAGGCCAGCGACGTCCTTGGCAAGTACCTTGCCGGGCACGACATGGTAGGTCAGGATACTCTTCAACTTCGGCAGGTCTTTCAGCAGGCTTTCGACGGTGCCGGCGGGCAACTTCGCGAAGGCGTCATCCGTCGGGGCGAACACGGTGAAGGGATCAGGCCCCTTGAGAGTGTCCGCCAGGCCGGCCGCTGTGACGGCTTCGACGAGCGTCTTGAACTGATCACTGCCAGCAGCGATTTCAACGATGTTCTTCACTTCATCATCTCCTGACTTCAAAAAGGTGTCGGGGGACTGGCAGTCGTCTGCCATCATCCCCCGACACGCGGGGATCTCTACTCCTTGTCGGCCGGGGGCAGAAGCACGGCATCAATGACGTGGATGACGCCGTTCTTGCAGACGATGTCGGTCTTGACCACGTTTACGCCATTGATTGTTACCTTGCCGTCGTTGGTGACGATCTTGATCGACTTGCCATTGACCGTCTTGGACGAGTCGAGTTTGACCACGTCCGCAGCCATCACCTTGCCGGGCACGACGTGGTAGGTAAGCACCGCGGTCAGGGCCTTCTTGTCCTTCAGCAGCGCTTCGAGCTTCTCCTTCGGGATCTTGGCGAAGGCCTCATCGGTGGGCGCGAAAACCGTGAACGGGCCTTCGCCCTTCAGGGTGTCCACCAGTCCGGCCGCCTTGACGGCTTCGACGAGCGTCTTGAACTGATCGGCCCCCACGGCGGTGTCCACGATGTCCTTCTCAGGCTTGTCCTCAGCCTTCCCCGGCCCGGCGGCTACACTGCTCAGGATGGCGAAAAGCCCCAACATGGCGGCGGTCACGAAAATGCGCTTCATCGATACAGCTCCTCTGAAAATGAACCCTTGCGTTTCCGGTGCATCCAGGAAAGCAAACGTTTCTGCCCGTGTTATCCTTCTTGCCTCGTAACCTGCTCCGTACCTACCAGCGAAGGTTGCGGCCCGCAGGCTACCGCATGGCCGGAGAGGTCCGGGAGGCCGCGGGTGTTGTCGCAGTGGCTCCTTGCATCACAACCAGCACCAGCCCGGCGATCCCGACCAGGGAGTAGACGGCCCGACTGATAACGGTGGCCGATCCACCGAAGAGCGTGGCGACCAGGTCAAACTGCGCCAGTCCGACCAGGCCCCAGTTCACGGCGCCGACGATCACAAGCACGAACGCGACCAGCCCCAAGGTTCTCGACATGGTTGCTCCTCCTGAAGAGCGTGTCAGGGCGAAACCGTTAAATCGTTCATAACGTCCATATTAGTACCAGGCTGTTCCGGGAAGTCAAGGGGATTCTCTGAACGAACACAGTTGCGCCTTGAAAAATCCAGTCATAACGGCCACAATTATCAAGTCCTGGCGCCGCCCGTGACGGCGCGGCAGCGAGGACCATGAGGATGAACTGTAGCCATGCGAACCGGTGATCCTTCTCCGTACTTGAGCACCCTTCAAGCTGCGGAAGTCCTCCGAGTCAGCGTGAGTACCGTCAAGCGCTGGGTGGACGAAGGCGTACTGCCGGCCCATCGAACCGCGGGCGGTCATCGCAAACTCCTGCGCGCAGAGGTCCTCGTCCTGGCTCGCCAGGGAGAGATGCCGCGCGGCGACCTGGCATCGCTGAGTGCCGCTTCCCTCTGGGATCAGGGCGCGGACCTCGAAACGGTCGCGGCTGCCTTGCTCGATGCTCTGCTCCGTGGTCAGGGGTCCGAGGTAACCGCAATCATTCGCGGCGCTTACGGCTCGGGCGTGGCCATCGAAGCGCTTGCCGATCGGGTCATCGCGCCCGTGATGGCGAAGGTCGGTCACGAGTGGGAAACCGCACGCATCGACGTGTGGCAGGAACACCGTGCAACCCAGCTGTGTGCGGCGGCTCTTTTTGACCTGAAGGATGAACTGGAAGCGCGGGCGGAACGGAACCGGCCGATTGCGGTCGGTGGGGCACCCGAAGGCGATCCCTACTTGCTGGCAACGGTCCTCGCCCAGCTTGTTTTGCTGGACGCAGGGTGGGAGACCGTGCAAGTCGGACCCAACACCCCACTGACAAGCCTGACGAAGGCCCTTCAGGAACTTCACCCAAAGCTGCTCTGGGTGTCGGTGTCACATCTGAAGGACGCTGCGGAGTTCATCGGTGCATTCCGGGATCTCTACCGGGCCGCTGAACGACAGGGGGTGGCTGTCGCGATCGGCGGGCAGGCGTTAGCGGGGAACATCCGGTCCGTCATCCCTTACACGACGTACGGGGACGGTTTGAGCCATCTGGCGGCTCTGGCGCGAACGCTTCACCCCAGGCCGAAACGCCCGCGCCGAGGCCGACCCCATAAACCGTGATCGCAACCAGAACATGCTTATCAAGCCTGCTTTGTTGGCCTGCCGCGTTTCGGTGGACGGGGCCGCGGATGCAGGG
>JBBSDR010000683.1:0-4840 GCA_038240465.1 Gemmatales bacterium | reverse complement strand
GAGACGGAGACGCCCGGCGGACGCTGGGAACGCGAGTTGCGCGGTCGTTTCGGCGGGCGTGTCATGCCCCAGATCATTCCTTACGACGAGGAGGTCGGCAAGGCGTCGTTGTTCGGCCACGTCGTCCTGCATGCCAGCCCGGAAACGCCGGCGTCGGTCGCCTATCAGGAACTCGTTGGCGAGTTGCAGATGGCGCGGGACGCGAAGAAGGCGGGCCGTCCGGTCGAGGCAACGCTGACCCTGGCTGCCGCTGCCGTCCGCGAAAATCCGCCGGTGCCGCGCGCTCCGACGCTTCCGGCCCCGCCGCGCAAGTCGGCGGCCCGGGTGCCTCGCGTCCGCGTCCCTGGTCCCGGCACCAGCACCCTGCGAGCCGATCCGCCAGTCGAAAGCCATACGCTGCCGCCGGTCCCGCTTGACGACATTCCCGAGCGTCCAGTCGCGCCGGTCGCGCCTTCCCGCGTGGCGGCTTCTTACGCCGATGAGCCGCTTGAGGAGCAATCCGAAGCACTGCCGGCGCCGATGCATTCGACGTCGCGGCCGTGGATGATCTGGGTCGGCCTGGCCATGGTTGCGGGCGTCGGCCTGCGTTTTGTGCAGCTGCCCGACTTCGTTCTGCCCCTCATCGTTGGCCTGGCCGTTGCCGCGGGGATGACGCTCTTCCTGCACCTGTGCATGCAAACGCCCGACCAGCCAACGCCACCCCCACCACCTCTGCCGCCTCCGCCACCGTCTCCACCAGCCGATCACCGTTCCGGCCCGCGCAAGAAACTTCCGCGACGCTGAGCGGCGGCCCGGTCACGGTTTCTCTTCGGGCAAGGGCTTGAACTCGGGGATGACGCGCAGAGTCACCTGGAAGCCAAAGTCCTTGGTCGCCAGCCCATTAAACGGGCGAAACTCGCTGAACCAGTAGGAGCCGGGGGCGTAGTTTGGCTGGGGTGCGAACTCCGCCGACGCTCCCCGGCTGTGAAACGCCGGGTGTGTCGTGCCAAAGCCCCAACTCTCGTGCAGCATGAACTTGCCCGGCAGCACAGGACCACTCTGTGCCGCCTCGCGGTTGTAGACCGAGATGTCATCACCATCCGAGGTTGCGCGACCCGGCAGCGTCAGCCCCGTCACTTCGCCAGGACCGCAACTCACCGTCGCGACAGCAGGAGAGGTTTCGGCCAGCCCACACTTCTTTCCCAGGTGCAAACAGCCGGTGTGATGCGTGTGGTCGCTGCGCAACAGGCCGATCGCGCGGCCTTCCAGAGTCACTTTCGCGGACTTCACCCTCTTCGAGTTGAAAACCACCTCGAACCCTTGCGCCAGATCGAACTGATAGTGAGCCGACGAGGTGCAGAGCAGGTCCGCGTTGGTTGCCGTCAGCCCGCTCATGGTCACGATGATGGTGGTCGGGTTGGGCTGGGCCACGTCGATGATGCCGCCATTGGCGTAAGCCACGCCCTTCTTCAGCGGCGTCGCGCTGGCTTCGCCCGGCGTCAGGATGAGTTCGACCGCCGGGCGGGGGCCTGAAGACGATTCCTGGGAGCGGCCGGGCAAGGGCAGCCCCACCAGAAGGAAGCACGCAAGCAGGAAACTGGTTCTCATGACTATCGGTCCTCCTGACCTGAAAAAACTCTGTTCGTCCAACCGCTTCTGTAATACGATGTTGGAGATCGTAGGCCGTGATGTCTTGAGGTTCGATCCCGTTCAAGCGGTCCAGAGGCAGAGGGCGATGAACAACAAACACACCTTCTGGTTGGCCGCATTCTTCTCGGCGTTCTTCCATGCCGCTGTGTTCGGCTGCCTCTTCCTCGCCGACTTCTGGAAGGTCCTCGAGTCGCCGCCCATGCTGGTCATGATTCGCGGTGACAGCGACCGGGACGGGCTTCCGGTCGAGACGGTTGCCCTGGCGCCCGGGACGTTCCGCAAGGGCGACAAGCACACTCCCGGTGGCGATGGCGCACCGAAAACCCCGGACGTCAAACCCGCTCCGACCCCCGCTCCCGCCCCTCCTCCGGTAATCGTGAAACCGGTCCCCAAACCGATCGAGAAGCCGATTCCCAAGCCGATCGAGAAGCCTCCGGTCATCGTGAAACCGATTCCGAAACCCGTCGAAAAGCCTTCCTCTACCGAAACGCCAGCCAAGGGACCCTCGCCCTCTGCCCCATCCGCGCCGATCAAACCCCTCGAAACGCAGCCTCCGGTCGTCAGCGCCTCGTCTGGCGGGACTGGATCGGGGTTGCCAGGCGCCTCCGGCGGTTCTCGCTTTCCCATTGGCACGCCTTCCGCCGGAGGCACAGTGGGCAGCCGGAGCGGAGTTCGCCTACCCACCGGCGTTCGCCCGCCTCCCTACCCGCCTGAAGCCCGAGAGGCGGGTATCGAGGGTGTCCCGGTGATCTGGCTGCGTATCTCTCCCGAAGGCAAGGTCCTCGAATCCAGGATCCACACCAGTTGCGGTTATCGGATCCTCGATAAGGCGGCGTTTGAATGGACGAAGAACCTGCACTACCATCCGGCCCGCCGGGACAACATTCCTGTCGAGGGAGAAATCTTGCATCCGGTGAATTTCTATCTCTTTTAGCCCGCTTTGCATTCTCACCACCTCAGCGTGTAGTACGCGCGAGCCGCGAACGGTTCGAGGCGCTTGAAGTGAATGTCCTGCACCCCCGGATCTCCTGGAGGGAACGGGAAGCCCGGGTCGGTCCGCAAGCCGGAACCATAAAAGTAATCGATGTCGTGGCCATTCGAGTTGAACAGGTTCAGCAGTTCGATGCCGAACGTGTACCGCAAACACTGATAGCCCGCGGACATCTCAAAGAGCTGCGTCGCCCGGGAATGGGCGCTGTTGTCCTCGACCAGCGCCCGCGGGCCGAGGTAGCGAAAGCGCAGGTCCGCAAACCAGCCGCTCGGCAGCTTGATCGACGGGCCGCCGCTGAACACGGTTGTCACCGCGTCCGGAATGTGGTTGCCCGGCACGTCCGGATCGGTGCCGAGCAGCCGGCCGTGCGACCAGGAGTAGTCCGCGTCCAGCGTCAACCAGTCGTTGATCCGATAGTTGTTGGTCCACTCGATGCCGTAGCGGTCGCTGGCCCGAAGCGGCGTCGTCGTGCCGCTGTCTCCCGAGAACACCAGTTCCTGGTCCAGATGCAGTTGCCACAGGGCAAAGCCCGAGGTCAAGTTGGGAATGGCCTGGGTACGCACGCCGACCTCAGCGCCCTTGGAACGAACCAGTCCGGGTGAACTCGGCGCCGGATTGCCCGTTGCCGGATCGACGGTGGCGACGACTCCGCGAGCGTCGTTGCTGTGAAACGAGAAGCCGCCATTGAGAAAGAACTCTGTCCGGTTCCACGGCCCCAGGATCAGCGCTCCCTTGGGACTGAACAGTTTCGCTTCCTTCTTGCCGGAGTTGGCCGGCGTGTCCCTGGCGACGTCGTCGAAGTGGAAGTAATCGCCGCGAGCGCCCACGACACTCCGCACCTTCTCGGTCCACTTGACCTCGCTGGACAGATACGGCCCGACGCTGATTTCCTGAACCGCGTCGTCGGATACTGCATTCACCAGAAGGCGCTGCGAGGTGTTATGCAGAGCCACATGAGTAATGGAATCATTCCGCACCTGGAAGCCGGCCGTGTTCACCATGCGGTCGCCCAGCAGCCAGGAGTGCCACTGGTGCGAGAAGTTGCCGCCGGTGATCCAGCGTCGGTCAATCTGGTCGATCTGATCGCCGTTGACGGGATCGTTGAGAAAGAACGTGAAGTTGCTGAAGATGTTGAGCGAATAGTAGACGCCGTAGACATTTGCCTTGGTGACCGAGCCATCCTCGGCGCGATGCCACCACTGGCTGTTCAGCGTGAATCGACTGGTGGTGAGAAAGTCGCTGGGGTCCTCCACGCCGTTGCTGGGAAGGAGGCCCTGCTGAACGGCTCGCAGAGGAATCTGGTTGGCGAGGAGACCCTGGGCGTTGTAAGCGATGCCCGAGAGCGAGAGGCCGTCGCGGTCGTCGCCAACAGTGTATTTCAGGACGCCGACATAGCGGTTGAAGTTTTCGTGGGTCTGGTTGGGGCCATTGTAGGCGTTGCCCTCGAACGCATAGAGCAGCCGACCGGGGCCGACGTCGAGGGAATTGGCGATGACGGTCCGATACCAGTCGTACATGCCGCCCTCGATCTTGAGGATGCCATAGGGCAGGCTGTCGCGCAGATGGATTGACGCCGAGCCGACCGAGGAGAAGTCGCCGACCTCGGCATAGTACGGGCCCTTGCGGAATTCGACCGTGCTGACGAGTTCGGGGATGACGGAGTTCAGGTCGAGGTAGCCCTGGCCGTGGGCGTTGGTGGGCAGATTATAGGGAACGTCATCGACGAAGCCGGCGAAGTCGGTGCCATGATCGAGGGCGAAACCGCGGAGGAAATACTGGTTCGCCTTGCCCTGGCCGCTGTGCTGGGTCACGACCAGGCCGGGAATCGCCTCCAGGAACTCGGTGGTGCGCAACTGCGGTCGGTTCTCCAGTTCCACCTGAGAAATCACTCCTTGCGACGCCGAGGAGGGACTGCCGGGAGTGTTGGCGACCGGCGCGGATCGGCCCGGCTGCTCGGCGGCAGGGACGGGCCGTTCGGGCGGAGGCGGCGGCACAGGGTCCGGGAGTGGGATGGGCCGGATGGGGACCACACGGGGAGCGCCGACTTCCGTGGGCGGCAGCCGTTCGGGAGGCACCTGCGCCTGGGCCGTCACGGTCAGACCGAGAAGGAGAAAGACATAACTTGACGCGCGGGTCCATCTGCACACAATCGCACTCATGCTCCCTCGCTTCTCATCATCCTGATTAGAATTCGGGACGATTGGTTAGCCGCGCCGCGGG
>JBBSDR010000682.1:0-4841 GCA_038240465.1 Gemmatales bacterium | reverse complement strand
CCGCGCAGCGCCTCGGCCAGGGGCCGCCAGAAGGAACCGACCAGGGCAGGCAACGAACCGTCGAGTTTCTCCACGGCGGAAACGTCGAGGATGACATCGCTTGTTTCGAGCGCCGCCCGGAGCGCAGCGACATGATCGGCGGCTCCCAGTTGTTTGCCGATCACGCTCGTGAGGCCCACTACCGTCCCGGGGCGGTGGCCGGCGCGCGCGGCAGCGGTGAGGCAGCGGGCGTTCGAGCCAAGGCGGGCCGTCAGACGGTGCGCGAGTTCAGCGTGGCCGTGGTAAGCGGGACCGTGCAGCACGAAGCCGGCCAGGCGCGCCTGGGGAGGAAGAACGTCGAGCGTCCAGCGGAACTGGTCCTCATGCTGCCGGCGGCCAATCGTCTCGACGTCCAGGGGTTGAGAGACGTCCGGTGATTCGGGGGCAGTGGCGTAAAGGCCGCCGCCGCACCAGACCCGGACAATCTCCGCCACCTTGTCGCCCAGCGCCTCGAAATCGGCGAACGTGGTCACCGTTCCGTTGGACTGGACGAAGCGGTGAAACTGCTCCTGGGCCTGGCGGTCGGCGTCGCTTTGACCGGCAGCCCGCTCGCGCAGGTCGCGGGCGCACTCGGAATGGAGATCGGGCAGGAAGACGGCGAGAGACTCCTTCTTGCGGCAGGCGAGCGCCCAGCGAAACTCCGCCTCGGTAATCGACATGTCCAGCTTTTCGGGAGTCCAGCCGCGCCGATACGCGAACAGGCCGACGTAATGAGTGCTGTCCTGTTCGAGTTTGCGCTTGCAGATGACGACGGCATCCACATAGGGAACCGCCCAGCCGTCCATATCGATCACGTCCCCGCCGCCGTGGCGAATGGCGCGGCGCGCGGACGGCCGGCAATCGTCGTCGAGATCGCCGCGGGTGGAGCCGAGAAAGACGCGAACGCTGGTCTGAGGCATGGGGAATCCACTCGCTTCGCCGCCATCGTACACGACACGAAGGCAGGACGGCAAGGGGTTGGTGCGGACTCGTCGCGGAAATGTCTCGTCGAACTGGGTTCGATGGTTGCCTCACCGAGTGGTTCCGTCAATCCAGTTGGACCGCGATGCGGAAGCCCACACCGTAACTGCTGAACACAGGGTCGCCATTGCTGCGAGCTGCCGCCCGGCAGTCGTGTGCGGCGCTACCCCAGGCGCCTCCACGCAGAACGCGATTCGGTCTACCCTTGACAGGGCTTGCGCGCAGCGGATCTGTTCTGGGAAGATCGGTAAAAGGCCCATCCCAGTCCTGACACCATTCGTAGACGTTCCCGTGCATGTCTTGCAAGCCCCAGGCATTCGCAGGATACGATCCCACCGGACACGTCCTCTGCAGGGATCCCCCTTTCGTGGTCGTCCCATAAGGGGTGTCTCCCGCGCAGTTCGCCTCGGTGCCGTTGAGCGTGGCCCCGAAATGGAAGGGCGTCTCCGTCCCGGCCCGGCAGGCGTATTCCCACTGCGCCTCACTGGGCAGTCCCACCGTACGGCCCACTTTTCGGCCCAGCGTCTCGCAACACTTCACTGCGTCCTTCCACGACACGTTCTCCACCGGAAAGCGTGTCGTGTCCAGCCCCACAACCTCCAATTTGCTCTTCCCATCCTTCTTGAAATCGCTCGGGGCCTTGCCGGTCAGTTGCTGGTACTGCTCCTGTGTCACTTCGCATTTGCCCAGGTAGAACGGCCTCGTGATCTCCACCTCATGTTGCACTTCCTGGTCCGCCCGGTCTCCCGCCACCCCGCCGACATTCTTCCGCACATACTCCTGCTCCGCTTTTGGCGAACCCATGCGGAACGTCCCTGGCGGAATCAGTACCACTGTCAACTTGACGCCATTTCCCAGGTCGAACTCCTCCTCGGCCTTCCGCGTCAGCCAGTCGGCCCACGCCTGTTGCAATCCCTTCGCCGCCCTGTCGTCGAGGGGCGCCTTTGCTCGCGCCGGTTCCAAATGGCCCGGATTGTCCTTCCGGTCTTCTACTGGAGTTTCGCTGCCGCCGAAGAGGAACCAGCCAGCCACCAAGCCGGCCAGAAGAAGGGGGACGAGAGCAAACAGCCATTTGCTCCAACGACCCGAAGCGTGCGGCGGTGTCCCCCGGTCAGCGCCGGCCTCGAGAGCGGTCACGGCAGACGATGCCTCGTCCGCGCTGGCCAGGAGTTGGTCGGTCTGGCTGGGGTACATCGTCAGGGGAAAGGGCGCCCCGGGATGCATCTCGCGCTGGGTGGGCGGGGACGGAGAGTGGGTGGCCAGAATCGACGTCAGGTCGTGCAGCAACTCCTCGACATTTTTCTGCCGCGCGGCCGGTTCCTTGCTCAATGCCTTCAGACACAGCGCGTCCAGGCGCGAGTCCAGCCCCAGGTTGATTGAGGATGGCTGAGGAGGGAGGGCCTGCATGATCTGCACATACAGCGCCGGCATGGGATCCTCGAACGGCAGCCGGCCCGTCAACAACTCAAAAAGAATGACGCCCAGGCCGTAAATGTCCACCGCGGGACCCATGTCTCTCTGGCCGGCGACTTGTTCCGGAGCCATGTAGGACGGCGAACCCATCCCGGTTCCCGGCGACGTGAGCCGGGCATCTTGCGAGTTGAAGTCGCGGGCCAGACCGAAATCCATCAGCACCGGCTCTCCGGAGGGCCGCAGCATGACATTGCTCGGCTTGAGATCGCGATGGATGATGCCGCGAGCGTGCAGATGGGCCACGGCTCCGCCGATCTTGCGGACCAGATCGAGCGCGCTGTGGACCGGCCAGGGCGTGCCGCGCTCAATCAAATGGGATAACGCCGTCCCCTCGATATAGGGCATGATGAAGAACAGGATGCCGTTGACTTCTTCGAGGTCGTGGACCGGACACAGGTTGGGATGTTCGATGCCGGAAGCCAGGGCGGCCTCACGCCGGAAGCGCTCCAGGGCGTTTCCGGCCGTGCTGAAGTGAGGCACCTTGAGGGCGACCTTGCGCGGCAGGCGCGTGTCCTCGGCGAGATAGACAGTCCCCATGCCGCCGGCGCCCAGTTTGCGGACGATGATGTAACGGCCCAGCGGCCCGCTCAACTCCTGCGGCGGCATCATCGGCGTCTCCCTCGGATCGGCAAATCGCACCTCTGACATGGGACTTCGGCGAGCGGCCCCGCGTAAGCGTGCCGGTTTGTCCCGTTCACCGGCACGCCCCGATTCACCGGCACGCTTACGCTGTGCCGCTCGCCTTCGATGCACCGGCACGCTTACGCTGTGCCGCTCGCCTTCCTCATCGTTGAGGGGACAATCAGGGAGTACGTCGAGCCTCCAGTTCCTGCCACCGGGCAAAGAGGCGTTCGACCGCCTGCTGCGCTTCTTCGAGCGCCCGGCAGGCTTCCGCGAGAGCGACATGGCCGGCCGCCGCGGCTCGCTGCACCTCGGCGTCGCGCTCGGCCACGGCCTCCTCGGCGGCGAGGATGGCACCCTCCATTTGCTCCAGTTCCTGCTGCTCGCGATAAGCCAGCTTGCGCGGCTTCGGCGCCTGCGGAGTGCGCGGAGCGGCCAGCGGACGCGCTGCATCCGCCAGCCGCGCCTCGCGCTCCGCCGTCCGTGTTTCGTAGGCTGTCAGCCATTGACTGACGCTTCCATAAAGGGCCGCGTCGCCCTGGCCGTCGAGGCCGACAACCTCCGTACACAGCCGATCCATCAGATCGCGGTCATGGCTGACCAGCACCAGCGCTCCGGTAAACTCGGCCAGGCTGTCCTCCAGCACCTCAAGGGCCGGAATGTCGAGATCGTTGGTCGGCTCATCGAGCAGCAGCAGGTCGGCCGGCTGCAACATCAACTGCGCGATCCGGACCCGCGCTTGCTCGCCTCCGGAGAGGGAGCCGACGAGGACGTCGAGTTGCTCCGGCTGGAAGAGGAACTGTTTCGCCCAGGCCACGACGTGCGTGGGGCGGTCGCCGACGATCACGGTGTCGCCGCTGGGACAGAGCGCGTGCCGCAGCGTCGCCGTCAGATCGAGACCGGCCCGACCCTGCTCGAACATTACCACGCGCAGCCCCTCGGCGCGAACGACCGTGCCGGCATCAGGGGGAGATTCGCCTGAGAGGGCGCGCAGGAGGGTACTCTTGCCGCTGCCGTTGGGGCCGAGCAATCCCAGTTTGGTCCCCGGCGAGAGAAGCAGATCGAGTCCGCTGAAGAGCGGCCGGCCGCCGAGCGACCTGGCAATTCCCGTGGCGGTGAGCAGCTTGCGCGATTGCCGGCCGGTGCCGGCAAAGTCGATGCCTGCCGCGCCGGCCGCGGCGTTGCGATACTTCAAGTCCTCCAACTCCCCGCGCCGCTGGGTTGCTGCATCAATGCGCGACGCCCCCTTGCGCGTCCGGGCCCGCGCCTTGTGAGCGAGCCAGTCGGTCTCGCGGCGGACCTGGTTGGCGACCGACTCCTGCCGCCGTGCCTGGCCGTCGAGGAACTCCTCGCGCCGGTCGGCGAACTCGTCGTAGGAGCCGGGAGCGCGGAAGTAGCCGCCGGGATAGACGCGGCTGACCTCGACGACCTCATCGGCAACAGCCCGCAGGAAGGCCCGGTCATGCGTGGCGGCGAGGTAGCCAAAGGGAGCGGTCCGAAGCAGCCGTTCGAGCCAGACGATGCCGGGCAAGTCGAGGTGGTTGGTGGGTTCGTCAAGCAGGAGCAAATCGGGCCGGCGCACGAGTTCGCGCGCCAGGGCCAGCCGTTTGCGCCAGCCTCCCGAGAGAGTGTCGGCCGCCTGATCGGGATCGCGGAAGCCGACCTGGGTCAATGTGATGGCGGTCCGGGTCTCGCGTTCGTGGTCTTCGATGGGTTCGCCGGCGAGAGCGGCGAGCAGGACTTCGCGG
>JBBSDR010000681.1:0-4842 GCA_038240465.1 Gemmatales bacterium | reverse complement strand
CCGAAGACTCCGCGTCGCGGCTAACCCTAACCGGGCCGGCGTCTGGTCGATAAACTTGTCAAGGTCTGGCTCAAGTGCGGCGAGGAGCGCTGGATCCTGATCCATGTCGAAGTGCAGAGTTGGCGCGAGGGCGAGTTCCCCAAACGCATGTACGTCTACAACTATCGCCTGTTCGACCGCTATGATAGAGAGGTGATCGGCCTGGCGATTGCAGTGCCTGGAACTCAAATTCGGTGCGGCGGGCCTCCAACTCCTGCCGGAGATCAGACAGTTGGCGGACGCGGAAATGCTCCGGGCTGTTCCCCAGGCCATCAAAACCACAGCCACCCCGGAGGAGTTGCGCCGGCTCTGGGTCCCATGAGAGTCAAGAACCCCCGCGCGAAGTATCCCGCTGTCTCTCTTTTCTGAAGGACGCCAGCCATGAAACTCGGACTCATCAACTCCGCCTGGGCGCAGGCCGGCCGCGATACCGCTTACGGCATTCGCATGACGCGCGAGATCGGCTTCGACTGCATCGACATCTTCACCGATCCGCTCGACATCGACATCAAGGAACGCCGGCTCATCAAACGCGAGTGCGACAAGGCGGGACTGCCCATCATCAGCATCGCCTGCGTCGCCGTCGGCCTCATCGACTTCAACCCCAGCGTCCAGCGATTCCATCTCCAGCGCTGCAAGGACTACCTCGATCTCGCCTATGAATACGAGGCGAAGAACGTCCTCCTCGTCCTGGGCGAATACATCTGGCAGCAAGAGGTCATTCCGCCCCACGACCAGTGGATCACCGCCGTCAAGCACCTGCAAACGCTCGGCGATCATGCGGCCCGTCTGGGAGTGCAGATCGCCCTCGAACTGGAGCCGTTCCACCTGTCGCTGCTCAAGGACGTCGAGAGCATGGTGGCCTTTATCGACGACGTCAATCATCCGGCGGTCAAGGCGAATATCGACGTGTCGCATCTGCAACTGGCCGGGACGAAACCCGAAGAAGTGCGCCGGCTCATGGGCAAGGCCATTCACGTTCACATCAGCGACTGCGACGGCAAGAAGCACGGCGATTTGCCTCCGGGCCGCGGCGTCGTCGATTTCGCGCCCTATCTGCATGAGATCGCCGCCCTCGGCATCGACGGCGCGGTGAGCATCGAGTTGGAGTATTCGCCCGACCCGGCCCGCATTACGGACTGGGTGCGCGAGGCGTATCAGGCGACGGACCGTTTGCTGCGCGCGGCGAACCTTCGCGGCTGACAGACACTTTCGGCGGCGCACGGCTTGCGGTACAATCCCTATCGTGGTCAATGAGCCGTCATCGGCCTTTCTTTTTGCTCGCGGGGACCGAACGTGCATATCAACGTCGTCTGTCCGCAGTGTCGTTCGCGCTATCAGGTCGATGACGCGCTCATCGGCAAGAAGATGCGCTGTCCGAATAACAAATGCCGGGCTACCTTCGACGTTGTTGCCGAAGGTGCCGCGCCGCCTCCCGCGCCGGCGCCCTCTCCTCGCCCCGTCGCTCCCCCGGTCAGCCGTTCGGGACAGAGCGGCTCCGTCAACGACATGGTGCCGATGCTGTCGGCCGAAGTCGCTTCCCCGCCTCCGTCGCCCACGCCTTCCCCGGCCCTCGGTCCCGGCTACGCTGACTGGCGCTCCGGTCCGCCGCGCGCCGGAGGAACACCTGCCGCCCCGCCGGCGCCCGCCGCCAAGCAGCCTGCTCCCCCGCCGCGCCCCAGGACACCCGTTGCACCGAAGCCTGCCGCGGCGCCTCCGCAGCCGGACGTGGCCGACTGGCGCGCCGCGCCGCCGCCGGCCGCGCAACCGGGCGAATCTCGCGATGCTCCGGTCGAGATGCCGCCGGGGTCGTGGAACCCCGCCGAAGCCCCACCGGCTCCCGCGACGGCCGAGGAGGAAGAGATGGCCGTGCGCGCGGCCAAGAAGAAACGCGCCCGCCGCTTCATGATCGGCATGATCGCCGGCTGTGTGCTGATCCTCGGCGGCGGCGGCCTGTTCGCTCTCATGACGATCTGGAAGAGCGAGGAGGCCCTCTATGCACAGGCCAAGGGGTTTTACGACGAAGGCCGCTACAGCGAATCGTCCCTCCGCTTCCGCAAATTGGCCGACAAGTTCCCCGACAGTAGCCGCGTCACCGAATACCTCTTCTACGTCAACCTCTCCGATTTGCAAGCGTCCAGCGGCGATGGCGCGATCGGACCGGCGCTCAAGCAACTCAATCAGTTCATCACCGAGAACCAGACAACGGTCCCGGGAAAGCAACTGCTCGATGAGAGGGCGCGCGACCTGGGCCAGATCCTCATCAGGGTGAGCAACAAATTCCTGACGTCCCAGCCGCCCGACGACCCGGCTGTCAGCGAGGAACCACTCAAGGACATTACGGAGACCGTCATCCGTGTCGCTGGTCAGTTCAAAGATTCGATCGCGAGCGAGGAGAAGACCGCGCTGTCGGAGAGAATCAACGAACAACGCACGCAAATCGCCATCGCCCGCGAACGCCGCAAGGCCCTGGCCGAGCTGACCGAGAAGGCGAAGAAGAGCGGCGCCGAGGCGATCAAGCTGGCACAGCGATTCCTCCGCGAGAAATCGAAGACCATCCCCGATCTGGAGAACCATCCCGAAGCGGTGCGGATCATGGGCGAGATGCACGACGCCCATTTGAAGGTCATCCGGTATATCCCCGCGACGGCCGAGGTTGACACTCCCGGCCCGCGCCGCGTTGAGGACAGCGAGGCGTCCATCCTCCTCGATCCGCTCGTGGCCGGGACTCCACGTCTCGCGGCCGATGAAAAGGCGCTGATGCTGGCCGTCTCTCGCGGCGTCCTCTACGCGCTGTATCCGTCCAATGGCCAGATCAAGTGGGCCATGCGCGTGGGCATCGACACCGCGCAACTGCCGGTGCGGTTGCCGCCAACCCCGGCACATCCCGGCGAACGGCTGCTGGTCCTGTCCGCGGACGCGCGCCACTTGACGGCCCTTGACCTCGATAAGAACCAACTCTGGGAGCGTCATCTCGGCTCTCCCTGCCTGGGCCGGCCGCTGATCGTCAATCGCCGGGCGTATGTGCCGACGTTCGATGGCCAACTCCTCGAGATCGAACTGGCTACCGGCAAGCTGCTCGGTCGCTGGCAGTTCGGCCAGCCGCTCAGCGTCGGCGGCGTTCATCAGAAGGGGACCAATCTCATCTATTTCCCGGCCGACGATACCTGCGTCTATGTTCTCGATATCGTCAAAAAACAATGCGAGATGGTGCTGTACACGAACCATGCCGCCGGCTCGCTGCGCGGCGAGCCGCTGGTGATTGGCGACAATCCGGCGGCGGTCGCGGCTGGAATGCCCGCTCACCTGCTGCTGACCCAGGCCAGCGGACTCGATGAGACATCGCTGAAGCTCTATGAGTTGCCGATCAAGGACCGCCATCAGTTGCCGGTGCCGATGGACCCGCAGCCGCGCATCCAGGGCTGGACCTGGTTCACTCCCTACGCCGACAGCGAAAAGGTGGTCTGTCTGTCCGACGCGGGCCGGCTCGGACTGTTCGGCGTCCGTCAGGCGCGCAACCCCGATGATCCGCTGCTGTTCCCCCTCGTCCCCGGCCAGGCCGGACTCGACTTGACGGAGTTCCTCAAGAAAGACGAGGGCCAACGTCGAGGCCGATCGCTGGTCGCTCATGTTCTTGGCGATGACCTGTGGGTGCTGGCTCACGGCCGGCTGCAACGGCTGGAAGTGCGCCTGAGCCAGACCCGGGGGCCACAGGCGATGCCGCGCTGGAAGGAGCCGCTTGATCTGGGTTCGCCGCTGCACGAGCAGCAGGCGCGCGAGTCGAACGACGGCTCGACGCTCTATCTGATCACGCAGCCGCTGGGCCGGCCGGTGGTGCTGGCGACAGCCATCGATCCCGAGGGAAACGAGAACGCGGGCAATGGCGACGGCCGGCTGCGCTGGCAACGGCAACTGGGTATGGTCTGTCAGGGCCAGCCGGTAGTGCTGGCCGGCGAGGTGCTGGCCATGGATCGCGCCGGCGGCCTGTTCCGCTTCAAGCCGAAGGATTACAAGTCGGAAGGAGGGGGTCGCTGGATGGCGGCGGCCCACGACGTCGGCGTGGCGGGCGGCATGGACCAGGGCGAGGGTGAGCCGCCGCAGTTGATCCGTGTTGACGACAAGACGCTGATCGCCGTCGCCAATCCGCACGGGACGCGGCTGGTGGTGCGGCACTATCAGACGCCGGGAGACGGTGGGCCGGCGAAGGTCAGCGAGCAGGAAGTGGAGTTGCAAGGCGCACGGCTGGCTGGCAATGTCGCTGTCCTGGGGGACTGGCTGTTGGTGCCGCTCAACAATGGCTTCATGGTCCGCTTCAAATTGCCGCTGGAGCAGCGCGCCCAGATGGTCACCGGCTCGACCTGGCGTTCGCGGCTGGCCGGGTCCGGGGCGCGCTGTCACGTTGTCACTCTCGGGGCGGGCGAGTTCCTGACCACGGATGGCCTGCGCGGCGTGACGCGCTGGGAATGGAAGGGCAACTTCATGGCGATCCTGCCGGCCGGCAGCGGCGGCCCGACCGTCGAACTGACCGATCGCGTCGTGTCGCCGCCGCTGGTGCTGCCTCGCCCGAATGCGACAGACCCGTTGCAAGTCATCGTGGCGAACTCGCGCGGCGCGCTGTCGCTGCTGGCCGGTGACAGCTTGCAACCGAACGACCGCACCTGGGAGTTCTCAGGACGCATCACGGCGGGACCGTTCCTGCGCGGCGCGCAGGTCGGCTGCGTCGTCGATCAGACGCGCCTGGTATGGCTCGATCCCGCCAAGGACGGGAAGCTGTGGGAGTACAAGAGTGAAGGTGAGGCGATT
>JBBSDR010000680.1:0-4846 GCA_038240465.1 Gemmatales bacterium | reverse complement strand
GTGGCGTGCCGGGAGGTTACGCGACGGGTTTTTTATGGTTCTGCGCGAACAACTCCGGTCGCTTACGCTCCCGGCTCGCCCTTTTGTTACAGCTACTCGAGCGGGAGAGTACCGTGGTTCCCACGCTGGGACAAAAAGCAGCAGGCGTGATCTTCGGCCTGGCCCTCGTGTTTTGCGGCCTGGAGATGGTCCCCGCGTGGGGCGGGGGCCGGCTTGCCTGGTCTCCCGAGACGTTCTACACGATCATGGCCGTCGTTGGCGCTCTGAGCGGCTTTCTGCTCGCTCCGGAAAACCGTGTGCCGGGACTCGCGGGAGGACTGCTCGCTGGTCCGGGCGCTCTCTTCGCCGTGGCTCTCGTTCTGGCCAACACCACCTGGACACATTCGATCATCCTCGTGATCGCCGGCGCGCTTGGCGTGGTGCCGGGTTGCCTGCTCTTTGCCGGCCTGAAGGCCATTCAGGATAGCTTCTCCCAGTCGGAGGAGCCAGACGAGGCATCGTGATCTCGACAACCGACATTCCCTCCCGGGCGTGGTGAGTGCTACACTGCGCGATATGAAACGCATCGAGCAACTATCTCCGTCCCTCGTTACCAAGATCGCCGCCGGCGAGATCATCGAGCGGCCGGCGTCCGTCGTCAAGGAACTGCTCGAGAACGCCATCGACGCCAGCTCCACGCGCATCGACGTCGAGGTCGAACAGGGCGGCATCGATCTGATTCGCATCGTCGATAACGGCGGCGGCATCCATCCCGACGACCTTGGACTCGCCTTCGCCAGCCACGCGACCAGCAAGTTGCGCGAGGCCGACGATCTCTTCCGCATCGGCACCCTCGGCTTTCGCGGCGAGGCGCTGGCGTCCATCGGCGGCATCGCCCAGGTAACGCTCCAATCGCGGCCGCCCGATCTGCCCTCCGGCTCCGAGGTAACCTGTCATGGCGGGCAGTTGTCGATCACGAAACCGTGGAATGGCTCGCCCGGCACACGCATCGAGGTCCGGCATCTGTTCTTCAACACGCCGGTTCGCCGCAAGTTCCTCCGTGCCGCCTCGACCGAGTTCGGCCACGTCAGCGAGGCTTTCACTCGGTTGGCCCTGTCGCATCCTGAACTGCACCTGACGCTGCGGCACAACGGCAAGACCGTTTACGAGACCACCGGCGGCCCCGGCGTCCTCTCCGGCGAGAGACTGCGCGAGCGCGTCGGCCTGTTCTTCGGTCGCGATGTGCGCGAGAAGCTTTACGAGGTGGAGGCGACTCGGGGCCTTGCCTGCTTGCGCGGCTTCATGGCCGATCCCTCCTGCGAGCGCGGCCATGCGCGCATGCAGTATCTCTTCGTCAATGGCCGCTTTATCCGCGACCGCAGTCTGGGACACGCCATTCAGGAAGCGTATCGCGGCCTGCTGATGACGGGCCGCTACGCCGTCGCCTTCCTGTTCCTCGAAGTGCCGCCCGATCAGGTGGACGTCAATGTCCATCCCACCAAGATCGAAGTGCGCTTCCAGAACAGCCAGATGCTCTATCACCTCATCATGAGTACGCTGCGCGAGCGGCTGAACCAGGAGAACCTGACGGCCCAGTTGCAACCGCCCGCGCCGACCGCGTCTCTCCCCTGGGCGCTGTCCTCGCCGCCTCCGTCAGCACCACCGCTGCCTTTCAGCGCCGGACCACGGCCTGAACCACGAGCGGAACAGAGAGCGGACCCCTCGCTGGCGCTCGGGTCTGGTCCGGACTCACCACCGGCGGATGACCCCGCGCTTGCGCTTGGGGCAGGTCCGGAACAATCGCCGTCGCCGCCCTGGCCGCATATCGCGGACCTGCCGCAGAACTCGTCGCGGATCTTGCAGGTCCACGATACCTACCTGATCCTCGAAACGCCGGAGGGAATGCTGGTCATCGATCAGCACGCCCTGCACGAGCGCATCCTCTTTGAGCAACTGAAACTGCGCCTCCAGGCCGGCTCGCTCGAAGTGCAACGGTTGCTGATCCCGGAGCCGATTGAACTGAACGCCGAACAGGCCGCGCGCCTTCTGGAGCATCGGACGGAGTTGCTCGAACTTGGACTGGGCATCGACGACTTTGGCGGCGGCACCGTCCTGCTGACGAGTTACCCTGCGCTGCTGGAGCGCCGCGCTCCCTCGGCCATCCTCCGCGCCGTCGTCGATCACCTGATGAGCCAGGATCGGCTGCCGACGCGCGACGTGCTGCTCAACGACCTTCTCAGCTTGATGGCCTGTCACTCGGCCGTCCGCGCCGGCGATCGACTGACTCCCGAACAAATGGCTGCCCTTGTCGAACAACGCCACCTTGTCCACGACACGCATCACTGTCCGCATGGGCGGCCGACGGCGCTGCTGTTCAGCCGTCAGGAACTGGATCGCCAGTTTCGCCGCATCTGAATCCGCGCCCTCATTCTGCTCTGGGGGATAGGCGCGGGACGTTTACACCCCCCTCGCGGAAAAATCGGAAAAATCCTTCCAGCCGTTTGAATCGAGCGTGTTTGTGACCTACGCTTGAAATGCGCAGAAGGGTTGCCCTGTTTCCTTCACCCAGCCCCCACTGGAAATGCGCCAGAGGCTCCTCCCTGACCGAGAATCAACGCCCTCAGGAGATGCCTGGAGTGAGATCCCGTCCCCTTGTCGTGGAACAACTCGAGGATCGCTGTGTGCCGGCAACCTGGGGAAATCCCTGGCCTGACGCCGCGCATCTGACGCTCAGCTTTGCTGCCGATGGCACGACCATCAGCTCCAGCGCGAGCAATCTGCAAACCCTCCTCGACACTCAGGCCGCGCGCCAGACCTGGGAGCTTGAAGTGCTGCGCGCCTTTCAGACCTGGGCTGTCAACGCCAACATCAACATCGGTCTTGTCGCTGACGGCGGCCAGGCCTTCGGCAGCGCCGGCCGGCCGCAGGGCGACAACCGCTTCGGCGACATCCGCATCGGCGGCACCGCGCAGCCGACCGACGTCGAGGCTGTCGCGACGCCTTTTGAATCGACGGCCGGCACCTGGTCCGGCGACGTCAATCTCAACACGTCGGTCCCTTATGGGATCAACAATCAGGCAGCCGTCGATCTCTTCTCGACGGTGCTGCACGAGGCCGGCCACGTCTTCGGCTTCGATCACAACGCCGATCCGTCTTCGCCGCTGTATGAGTCCTACCTGGGCGTTCGCACCGGTCTCGCCGCCAGCGACATCGCCAATCTCCAGGCCCTGTACGGGGCGCGCCGGCCGGACCAGTACGAAGGCAAGACCGGCAACGACACCCTGGCAACGGCGTCCCGAATCAACTTCCTTAACGCGCCCGATGGCTCGCTGGGCGTGGCCGCCGACGGCGATCTGCAATCGCTGCAGGATCGCGATTACTTCCGTGTCCAAGCGCCGCTGACGGCTGGCCCGCTGGTCATCTCGCTGCAGACGTCCGGGCTGAGCCTGCTGACGGCGAAGATGACCGTCACCGACTCGGCGGGGCGCGTGGTCGGTTCCGCAGTGGCGAGTGATCCGCTGCACAACAACCTGAGCATCACCATCGCCAATCCGCAGTTGCTCGGCACCTACTTCGTCAAAATCGAGAGTGCGACCCACGACCTCTTCGGCATCGGCAGCTATCACCTCGAAGTCAAATCGCTGCCGCTGGTGCAGGGACTGACGGGGACGGTCAAGTCCCTCCTGGGTGGAGTGGCCGGGGTGGTCAATTCCCTGCCTCTAAACAACACCTTCCTGACGGCGACACTGCTGGCGCCTCTCAACGGCCAGGCGTCCTCGCGCCTCGATTACGCTTTCCACGGCAGCCTCAATTCCGCGCAGGAGACCGACTACTATCGCGTGACCGCCTCGCCGGCCAATGCGGGCCAGCCGGTCCTGTCCGTCATGGTGTGGGGGACGCAGAACAACGGCCTGCAGCCGCGCGTCAGCGTCTACGATGCCCAGCAGCACCTCGTCAACGCCGAGGTGCTGGTCAACGCCGACGGGATCTTCACCGTCCAGGTGCGCAATGCCGTCGCGGGAGCGGCTTACTTCGTCAAGGTCGAGGCGCTCGATGCCAAGGGGACGCACGCCACCGGCAGTTACTTCCTTGGGGTGCAGTTCGGCCCGCAAGCCGTGCAGCTCGATCCAATCACAAGCGGAACGCTGAAGGCGGGGACAGCATCACAGTTCGGCGTGCTGACGGTGAACGAGAGCGGTCTGACGCACTTCGTCCTCGCGGCTGATGGCGGCCCGGCGATGGTGCGTTTGAACGTGGTCGATCGCTGGGGACGGGTCGTGAATACCGTCGATGCGGTTAGCGGACGGGACCCGGTGAGCCTGACGCAAATGCTGCCGGCCGGCCAGTACCTGCTGCACGTCTTCGCCTTCACGGCGGACGGCTCGCCGTTGCCGGAGGTCCACTTCACGCTGAAGAGTACGACGCTCAGCGAACCGATCGGCCCGCGCGCGGAGAACAGCACCAGCCAGCCGTCCGGCTCGACGTCCACAACGTCAACGTCGAGCAGCCCCACCTATAGCTCGACATCGCCTCCGCCTTCCTCATCCTCACCTCCGCCTTCCTCGTCTTCGCCTCCGCCGGCTCCGGGCAATTCGCAGCCGCCGTCGTCCCAGCCGCCGTCTTCAACTCCTCCGCCCTCGTCCTCCTCGTCACCGACGCCGGAGGAGGATTATTCTTCGAGCTATTACCGCGACTGGTACTACTACAACAACAGCAGCAGCAGTTCCCAGCCCTCGAATCCGTCCAGTCCGCCCGCGCCGTCGAGTTGAACGACGCGCCGATCACGGCCCTCGCCACCGCCCCGCGTGGGCGGGGGGGGCCCGGTTTTGGGACCCGAGGTGGGGGGCGAGGGGGGGGGAGGGCCACG
>JBBSDR010000679.1:0-4848 GCA_038240465.1 Gemmatales bacterium | reverse complement strand
CAGCAACCCGTGCGCGTCGATCATCGAGTCACTGCGCAGTCAGAAGAGGGCCTGCGCGACGAGAAGACAATTCCAACACTTGGCACGCAACCGGGCCTCAAACTGAGCCTGACCGGGCCGGCGACAGGCGCGGTTGGAGTGGCGATCCCCTATCGACTGACGCTGACCAATCCCGGAAGCGGCCCCGCGACCAACGTGGCCCTCAAGGCGGCATTTGACATTGGATTGGAATCGGATGCAGGCGCCAATCCAATCGACCTGCAACTGAACGAACCGCTCGGTCCCGGACAGAGCCGCGACGTACCCCTGTTGCTGCGGCCGAAACAGGGCGGCACTCTCGTGGTGCGTGTGACGGCGTCGGCCGACGGCGGGCTGAGCGATCGGGGCCAGCATACGGTTGAGGTCCGCGAGGCGAAAATCGCCCTGAACATTGCCGGCCCCCTCGTGCGCTTCGCCGGCCGGCCGCAGATGTGGAGCCTGGAGGCGAGCAATCCCGGAGCGGCAACCCTGGCAAACGTGACGGTGCGCCAGCAACTGCCCCCGGAGGTCGAGTTCGTCGGCGCGACGGACGGAGGCCAGTTGACCGGCCATGAGATTGCCTGGAACCTCGGCAGCCTCAAGCCCGGCGAGAGCCGAAAAGTGAAGGCAACGGTCAATGCGGTGACGCTGACTCCGGGCGCAAAGGTCCGCGCCCAGGTGACGGCCGAACCGGAGGCGGAGGGCATCAGCGCCGTGTCGTCGGCCACGGTCCACGCCGAAACCGAGACGGCCCTGGAGATTCGCGGCATTCCCGCTTTCCGCATGGAAGTGAACGAGGAGACCAATCCCCTCGAAGTGGGTGGCCGGACGCGCTATCGCATCGAGGTGACCAACCAGGGATCGCTGCGCGCCAGCCAGGTGCAGGTGAGCGCCACCATCCCCAGGCAGATGCGCATGATCGGCGCGGATGGTGGTCCGGCCGCGTCCAGGTTGGAAGGCGACAGGCTCACGTTTACGGCCCGCGACGGCCTGGAACCACAACAGACCTGGGTCTACACAGTGGAAGTGGAGGCGAAGGAGGCGGGCGACGCTCGCTTCCAGGCCGAGTTGCGCGCCGCCACGCTCGGTGAGCCAGTCGTCGTCCAGCAGAGCACCTCCATCTACGCACCTCTCAGCACCCGCCCGCTCCCCTGATGGAATTTCTTGCCGCGCCTCGGCTAACCATATGACACTTGAACTTTTTTCACTTCCGTCGGAAAAATCTTCAAGCGACCCCTCCTCCCAGCCGATATTTGAGGAATAGAAGACCTCATGTCATCGCCGGTTTGGCCCGGCATTCAGGGAGGGAGAGGTAGTATGAGAACGGGAGCCTGGACAGCCGCCTGTCTGCTGCTGGCAATGATGGCGAAGACGGCGCCGGCCCTCCCGGCCGAGGTCTTCGCCATATCTGACAACCATTTCGACATCCCCATCAAGGTCGATCCCGCTCGCAAGGGCGAAATTCAGGGACTGGAGTTGTACGTCTCCACCGACCAGGGCAAGACCTGGAGCCAGAGAGGCTACGCGACGCCGGATCGCGATGTGTTTGGATACACTGCCGACGTCGATGGCGAATACTGGTTCAGCGTCGTCATCGTCGATCGGAACAACCGCCGCGAGCCGCCGCATCCCAGCGGCGCTCCCGTCGGCCAAAAGATCCTTGTCGATACGCTCAAGCCTGAAGTCAAGGTACACGCCGAGCGTCAAGGAGACAGCGTCAGCGTCAACTGGGAAGTCCACGAGGAACATCCCGATTGGAACAGCTTCCACCTCGAATGGCGCGCCGCGGATGGCCCCGAGAACTGGGTCCCCGTGCAGGTGTCGCCAGCCATGACCGGACGGACGAGCATCCGCGCCGGCGAGGCGATCGTGGTTCGCGGTTCCGTCAAGGACCTCGCCAAGAACCTGGGCAAGGATGAGACCAAGGTGCCGGCGGCGGCGGGAGCAGTGCTGGCCACGGGTGCGGGTACGGGTGTGTCGCCTCCCGTCTCTCCGGTCGCTCCTCCTGGCAGCGAACTGCTTGCCGGTCCTCCCGCACTTCCCGTGGCACCGTCCGCGATGGGAACGATCGCCAGGATGGGAACCGATACCCACACCGCAGGCGTATTGCCTGCGGCCGAGACTCTCGATCCGATCCGTCGCGTCTCCACATCGTCGCCGGCACCCAAGCCGGGCCTGCCGCCCGGGGGACCAGAGGAGTTCGGCGGATTGCCTTCTCCGGCTCCGGCTCCGGCTCCCGCTCCGGCTCCCGCTCCCGCTCCGCCACCGGCGCCGCCCGCTGTGGAGCGAGCCAAGCCGGAGAGCATCGCCGTGTCACCCACGCCCGTTGCTCCGGTGCTGCCGCCCGCTGTCGCCCCCGTTGTTCCCGCGCTGCCGCCCCCCGTGGCGCCTACGCTAACCCCAGGTCTCCCCGCCGCGCCCACGACTGCCCCGGCTCCCGCAGCGGCCGGCAATGCCCGAGTCGATCTCCAGGTGATCAACACGAAGCGGGTGTCAATAGAATACGAAGTGTCGAAGGTCGGCCCATCCGGCGTCGGCAGCGTCGATCTGTACCTGACGCGGGACGATGGCATGACCTGGAAACCGGTGAAGGCCGACCATCAGGCCACGGGCGGCGAGACCGCTCCGGGCGTCATGCGGCGGACCCTGTCGGTCGATCTGGCCGAGGACGGGATTTACGGCTTCTACCTGGTCGCCCGGAGCGGCGCGGGCATGAGCAAGCCGGCGCCGCGGTCGGGAGACATGCCGCGGATGCGCGTCAAGTTGGATACGACTCTCCCGGAAGCGACCATGTACAGGCCGGGCAAGGACAAGGTCCACCCGGACGCCCTGTTCATCGTCTGGAAGGCGAGCGACGACAACCTGGCGCCGAACCCGGTCTCCATTCAGTGGGCCGAGAAGCCGGCGGGACCGTGGGAGTCGATCGGCCCCGCGCAGATGGCGAACACCTTCTCGGACAGTACGCAGGTGCCGGGCGACATCCCGGCCACGGGATCGTATAGCTGGCAGGTGCCGGCCAACATTCCGCCCAAGGTCTATCTCCGTCTGTCGGTCCGCGACCTGGGTGGCAACATCGCCACTGCCGAGACAGGCGAGCCGATCCTCGTCGATCTGAGTGAACCCGACGTCTCGATTCGCAACCTGATTGGAGTCCACCCGCACTGATCTGACTAAGACCAACGGCGGAATAACTTCCCTCTTTCTTGCCGCTTGCGGCTTAGCGGGCTGTCCGCTAAGCCGCAAGCGGCAGGAAGTTGTTTCGCAACCGTTCCTAAACGTGAGCGATCATCGATCAGATGCACCTGCACGCAGACGATACGGCACTTCCAGGCCATGCGCCTCCATCAGCGCCGC
Source organism: Gemmatales bacterium (assembly GCA_038240465.1). Classification (GTDB taxonomy): domain Bacteria; phylum Planctomycetota; class Planctomycetia; order Gemmatales; family Gemmataceae; genus JBBRIK01. The sequence goes on along the minus strand of JBBSDR010000679.1, from coordinate 1,476 downwards.
ATCCGCCAGCAGCGTGTGCGACAGCCCCTCGGCGATCAGCCGCCCACCATCCAGCAGCAGACAGCGCGGACACGTCTCCAGCACCAGATCGAGATCGTGCGACGCAATCAACTTGGTCGCGTCCAGCGTCTGGATGAGCCGGATCAGGCCGCGCCGCCCGCGCGGATCGAGCTGGCTCGACGGCTCGTCCAGCAGCAGAACTGACGGCCGCATCGCCAGCACTCCCGCCAGCGCCACCCGGCGCTTCTCGCCACCGGACAGGTGAAACGGCACCCGCTGCTCGAAGCCGGCCAGGCCGACGCGCTCCAGCGCCTCCGCCACGCGCAGGCGCACTTCCTCGGCCGGCAGTTCCAGGTTCAGGGGGCCGAAAGCGACATCGTCGAGGACCGTCGTGTTGAACAACTGATCGTCGCTGTCCTGAAAGACGATGCCAACATGGGCCGGCATTTTCTTTCGATCCGGACGGTTCGCCGGATCGAGTCCCTCCACCCGCAGCAAACCGCCGCGTCGCTGGTAGACGCCCGCCAGGCACAGGAAGAGAGTCGTCTTGCCGGCGCCGTTGGGGCCGACCAGGCCGACGCTCTCGCCGCGCTGGATCGTGAAGCTCACGCCCTGCAACACGGGCGGTCCGTGCGGGTGCGCGAAGGTCAGGTCCTCGACGGCAATGGCGTGCAGGTCTGACATGAGGCGATCAAGCCGGGCCGTGCTGGCCCAGCTCCCACAGCAACAGGCCGGCGACACAGGCCGACACGAGAAGGAAAAACACGACATGGGCCGGGCGCGTATGGAAGCTGTTCAACGAGCGATGCCGGCCATCGTAACCGCGACAGCGCATGGCCTGGGCCACTCGTTCGCCGCGCTCGTGGCTGCGGACCAGCAGCGAGCCGGCAACATGGCCGATGGTGCGATAACTGTGCCGCGAGGGCCGATTGCGATACCCCCGGACGCGCAGGGCGAGCCGCATCCGCCCCAGCTCGCTGGCCACGAGGAAAGCATAGCGATACGTCAGCGCGACGAGTTGCACCAGCAACCCCGGCACACGCAGCGCATGGGCCGCCTCAAGCGTGTCGCTCCAGGGAGAGGCCGTCAGCAGCACGAGGGCGAGGACCACCAGCGAGATCGCCTTGACGGTCAGCACCAGGGCGAGTCGAATGCCCATCTCCCATGACTGATCGGCCAGCAAGAAAGGCAGCGTCAGCACGAAGGGCGACAGCATCACCAGGAGCAGGCTGAGGCGAGCGAGCAGCCAGCGGCGCGGCACCTGTCCCAGCCAGGCGAGCAGCAGCGAACCCGCCAGCGCGGCCGTTGCCGGCAGCAGTTCGCGCAGCAGGGCGACGGCAAGGAGGGCGAGCGTGAGAGTGGCGAGCTTCCAGCGCGGATCGAGCCGGCGCAGGAGGGAGTCGGGACAGGGAGGAACGGCGAAAGCCAGCGTCATGAGGAAGTTCCAGTACCAGCCCCGAGCGCAAGCGAGGGGTT
>JBBSDR010000678.1:0-4852 GCA_038240465.1 Gemmatales bacterium | reverse complement strand
CCACTTCAAGCGGGAGGAACCGGAGGCCCTTGATAGCCAGGCGGAGGTAATACGTCGATAACGTGCATACTGTGTTCTCGAACCCAGCCATCTGGATCTCGCGCAGCGGGACAAGGGCAAGCCGATCGACGTAAGGCGAGCGGCAGGTTCAAACATACCCGGTGGGACAGGCGTCTCGCCTGTCCGGACAGGCGAGACGCCTGTCCCACCGGGTAGTTCACCTCTTGCCGGTCGCCTAAGCTCGCGGCACGACGGTTCGATCGCATGCTGTATCGAGTTGGCCGGGCAAGTCGGAGATTTCGATATCTTGTTCAGGATGGCCAAGAACGACATACACCAGAGGCGCCGGAGGCACAAAGGTGTGATTGTAGCGGTAGAGCGTCATGGGGCTGTCCGTCTCCCGCAGTGCCTGAGGTGAGGAACTCGCACGACGAGAGGTCTTTCTGCGACCATGTCCATGTAGATGGGGATGTAGCCGTACTTCGCGTAGACACGCGGCGCCAGGACGAGGAGGTCCTCCGCAACATCGACGACCTGTCCCTCGTGGATGGCCACATATTTCCCCCCCTGGGTCTCCAGCAACTGGGGGAGCAGACGCAAGAAGATCGTCCGCTCTCGATCCCACTTCGTCTGAGGGGGCGAAGACATTTCAATTACCGGCGCGGGGAGGATTTCTGACTCGTTCATGGCAATCTCCACAGTGCGAAAATACACTCCTATTATACCCCGAACGAGCAGAATGCCATGAGCGAACTTTCCCACTTCGACGAACACGGCGCCAGCCGCATGGTTGACACCAGCGCCAAGCCCGAAACCCTGCGCGAGGCCCGCGCCAGCGGCCTCGTCCGCATGGCGCCCGCCACCCTCGCCCTCATCCGCGATCGCGGCCACGCCAAGGGCGACGTCCTCGAAGTCGCGCGCCTCGCCGGCATCATGGCCGCCAAACGCACCGGCGACCTCATTCCTCTCTGCCATCCTCTGCCCATCACTTCCGTCAAGATCGACTTCTCCTTCGACGCCGAGGACAGGCTGCATCTCGAAGCGACGGTCCGCGTTTTCGGCCGCACCGGCGTCGAGATGGAGGCGCTGACAGCCGTGAGTGTCGCCGCCCTCACCGTCTACGACATGTGCAAGGCGGTCGATCGTGTTATGACCATCGAGCGCATCCGGTTGGAGGAGAAGAGCGGAGGCAAGTCCGGGACGTTTCGCCGCGACGATTGACGCGGATGCCTCACACTCTTAGGATTCACTTACGATTGAAACTTCAGAAACCTCGGGCCGGACCAAGCCGGCGAAAGGATGCGCGATGACTCCCCTGTCCTCGGCCGCTCCGCGCACCGCCGCGCCACTGAGCTTCACAGCGCCGATCGCCGCCGACCTGGAGCAGGTGGAACGCATCCTCAGCGAGTCGCTTTTCAGCCGCAATGCCCGTGTCGCCGAGGTGGTCGATCACATCCGCCACTATCGCGGCAAACGGCTGCGCCCCGTGCTGCTGCTGACCGCGAAGGCGTGCGGCGCCATCACGCCCGCTCATCCCATCCTGGCCGCCGTGGTCGAGATGATCCACACGGCAACGCTTGTTCACGATGACGTCCTCGACAACGCGACCGTCCGGCGACATGTGCCGACGATCAACGCCGGTTGGGGAACACAGGCGAGCATTCTCCTGGGCGATCATCTGTTCACTCGGGCGTTTCACCTGGCGGCCTCGGTCGATGCCCGCGCTTGCCGGCTGATCGGCGAGGCGACCAACAAGGTCTGCGAGGGCGAACTGCGTCAAGGACTGGAACGGGGCAACCTGGAGTTGAGTGAGACGGATTATTACGAGATCATCGAGGGCAAGACGGCCGAGTTGATCGCCTGCTGCTGCCAGCTCGGGGCAATCTATGCAGGCGCAGACGAGGCCGTCGTCGCGGCGATGACGAACTATGGCCGCTGCCTGGGCATTGCCTTTCAGATCGCCGATGATGTACTCGATTTGGTGGGCGAGGAGGAGACGACCGGCAAGTCGCTGGGGACAGACCTGGAGCAGCAGAAGCTGACGCTGCCGCTCATTCACCTGCTGCACCACGCCAACGGGACCGGAGTGCGCGTGCGGCAGATCCTGAGCAGTCCCGGCAACCACAAGCGCGAGGCGCTGATGCCGATCCTGGGGGCGAGCGATGCGGTCGAGTACGCCCGGCGCAAGGCCATCGACTTCGCGGCCCAGGCGCGGGCGGACCTGCACTGTCTGCCGCCTTCGCTTGCTCGCGGAATCCTGGAGACGCTGACCGAACGGGTGATCGACCGCGATCATTAAGGCTTGTGCTGCAACACGAACCCGTCTTTCCGGCACGGAACCAGTTGCCCTTTTTTCCCGGCAAGTTGGAAACTTACCGCCACGAAGAGCGCCCCCCTACTTTGAACCAGGCCGAACTCCGCTGAGCGGATGCTGGGTGACTGCGTCCCATGCCAGTTCCTGGAGCAGCCGGTTGAGTTTCTCCTCCTGGTCGCCGAGCTTCGCTTGCTTCAGAATGTTGGGGACGGGCAATCCCACGGGACTGCGGCGGTAGATGACGGCGTAATTGCAGTAGGCGACGAGGGCTTGCAGCGGCGGCTTCCCGTGGCCGAGGGGATCGGTGAACAGGTCTTCCTGCGTTTTCAGTCCGGGCGCTTGACCGGCGATGATCTTCTCCCGCAGTGCGATCACGGCTTGCGGAGCCGGCACCTCGAACAGGACTGTCTTGCCTTGCTTCTTGTTCAGTTCGCGAATGTGTTCGTCCATGGTCTTGAAATACACCGCGTGCCGTTTCCGCAGTTCCTCGCCGGTGATCGCGTTGTGATCCACCTTCTCCGGCCGCTTCGTCGTTGGCTCGTAAACGTCCCAGCGCAGCCAGATGGGCTGGACGACGATGCGAATGTCCTTGTTGTACTCCAGGGCCAGTTTGGTGAAGTTCTCGATGCCAGCGTCGGGGAGGAAGATCGGCGACAGCGTCAGCACATCCACCTTGCCCGTCTTCAGCGCTTCCCTGGCCTTGTTCTTGTCCTCGGCAATGTCCCAGTGCTGGATGACGCGCGAGCCGCCGATCGACGATACGCCGAGTTGCACATGATTCGGAATGTCGGCCTTCTTGCAGAGATCGGCCACGATGCCGGGGACCCAGACGTGAAAGCTGTGTCCGCAGGTGAAGACGCGCTGGCCCTTCGCGATCGGTTCGGCCAGCTTGTCGTTCTTCTTCTCCTGCCCGCCGGCCTGGCCGAGCGGCAGAAGGGCTGCCCCCAGCAATGCCAGGGCCGAAGCGAGCCATCCCCAGCGGAAACCAATTCGGGAGCGTGCGGACATCGATCGGACTCCTTGCGCGCGAGACAGGCAGGCCAAAGGTGCGGAAAGGACGTGCGCGGTCATTCGCCGCAGACCTCGTCGAGGACGTCCTCGGCGACATAGATCGGCACGTTGGCCGTCACGGCCAGAGCGATGGCGTCGCTCGGCCGGCTGTCAACCTCGATCAGTTCGCCGTTGTGTTTGACGCGCAGTTTGGCGTAGTAGGTGTGGTCGCGAAGCTCGCTGATGTAGACGTCGCTGATCTCGCCGCCCATCTGCTCGACGGCGTTGACGACCAGATCGTGCGTCAGCGGCCGCGGCGACTCCATCTTCTTGACTCGGCGGTCGATGCTGGTCGCCTCGAAGATGCCGATCATGATGGAGAAATTGCGATCGCCCTCGACCTCCTTGAGCACGATAATCTGCTGCTCGTGGATCTCGCTGATGATGATCCGCTTCAGTTCCATCTGCACGGGCACGGCGGCCTCTCTTTCACTGGGATGCCGCCGGGCGTCGAGAACGGCATAAGACTGATTATAGACCGCGGCGGCAAAATCGGTCAAGCAACCGCGCCGATCGTGCTATCCTTGACGCAGACGATAGCTCGCCGTGCCGGACGAACGGCAAAATCCGCTTGCGGGGGGCTGGCAAAAAGGAAGCGACGGGTTATTATGGACAGATGAAAGCTGGGCTGGGTGCGGGAGCTTTGCGCTCGATCCCCTGATTGCGACAGCTTCCGGACAGGCTATCTCGAGACGATCGGTGCGGGAGTCCGTCCTCCCGGGTGCCGAACTGAAAAAAGGATAAGGGTAGGCCCATGGCACTGGCGCTGCAGTTCGGCAAGTGTTCCTTGCTGGGCAATTATCGCGAAAACAACGAGGACGCCATCGATGTCAAGGTGTTCCCCGATCTGTCCATTTGTCTGGTGGCGGACGGGATGGGCGGACAGACGGCCGGCGAGGTGGCGAGCAAGCGCGCCATCGAGATCGTGCCGCGCGAACTGAAAAAGCACATCAGCGGCATCGTCGGCGCCGAAGAGATCAAGACGATCATTCGCCGTTCGATCCTGCAAGCGAACCAGGAAATCATCGCGATGGCCGCCCTGGATCGCGAGCTGAAGAACATGGGGACGACGATCGTGCTGTGCGTCTGGCGCAAGGCCAGCGCCGCGATGTACGTCACCGGCCTGGGCGACAGCCGAGTCTACGTGGTCCGCAAGAACAAGATCGAGCAACTGACGGTCGATCACTCCATAGCCCAGGCCCTCGTGGAGGCCAAGACCATCTCGGCCGCCGAGGCGCGGACGCATCGCTACCGCAATTTCCTCTGGAAGTTCATCGGCTCCAACGAGGTCAAGGAAATGACGGACGCCGCGGAAGTGAAAGTCGTTCCGCTTCAAACCGGCGATCGTTTCCTGCTCTGCACCGACGGCCTGTCCGGCGTCATCACGGACGAGCAGATGCTGAACTTCATCAAGGACAAGACCGACATGCAGGCCTGTGCCGACGGCCTCTGTCAACTGGCCCTCGACGGCGGCTCGCGCGACAACAT
>JBBSDR010000677.1:0-4858 GCA_038240465.1 Gemmatales bacterium | reverse complement strand
CCCTGGACCGCGAAGCCGGCCAGGGTCGGCAGGTTCTGATCGCCGGGTTTGATCTGGCCCTTGCCCGCGTAGACCAGGCCGCACCAGGTCTCCGCCTCTTCCCTGGACAGCGTCTTCGCCTTGGCAGCTTCGGCAAGCGGCAGTTCCTTGCACTCGATGCCCCACGGCTTGAGGACCTTGGCGAGCCGCTTCGCCGCCTCGTCGTTAAAGGCACTCTTGCCCTTGACGATGGTCACCTGATGATGAGTCCGGCCAAAGCGGAAGCAGTTGTCGCGGTCGTTGCCGAAATACACGGCTCGCTGCGTGGCGCCGGCAATCGCCCGCGCCTGCTTCGGCGCCTGATAGGTGAAGGCGATGGTGTCCTCCTTGCCGCTGAGCAACTCGCGCACCGACACCTTCCACGTTCCCGAAGGATCGTTGGCCGCCAGGGGCAGCGTCAGTTGGAGCTTGCCAAGTGTCGTTGCCCGATACAGTTCATGCCGGGTGATGCCGAGGGGATCGATGACCTGGATGTGCAGCGGGGCCGAGCCGCTGAGAATTCGATTCTTGGTATCGACGATGGTGGCGCCGATGTCGAGTTTGATTGGCTCCTTGTCGAGGGCCAGTTCGCGCGTGACGACCGGCGTCGCAACCTGAACGTCGCCGATGGGCCGGGCGGTGCGCGCCCAGACGCGCATCTGGCCGGGACCGAAGGAGAACTTGCCGCTGAAGCCGTTCTTCGCCGCCTTGAACTCCTCGACCTTGCCGCCGCGAACGGCGTCATACAGACCATGCGGCATGCCATCGACCGTGATGGTTGCCTCGACGGCCTTCATGGCGAGGCGGTCCTTCGGCTTCGTCTCATCGCTGCTGGCGTTGACGGCGAACAGATACTCGATGTCACCCGCGCCCTGTTTCGTGGCGGAAATGCCGGAAGCATCGCTCTCGAACACCGGATAGATTTTCGCCCGGGCCAGCGCCGTCTTCAGCGCCTTCGCCAGCGGAGTCGCGCCTTCGATGTGCTTGCCGGTGGTCGTGTAGGGGCCGAGCAGGTCGTACTTCTTCGACTTCATGATCTCGTTGATCTTGCCCTGATCGGGCATCGCCGGCGTGACGTCCAGTTTGACCGCGCCCTTGATATCGATCTTGCAATCGGCCGTCATCAGCACGGCGCCGCCGCCCTTGACGAAACTCTCCAGCGCTTTGAGTACCTTGGGATCGAGGTAATCCAGAGAGGTCAGGACAATCGCCTTGTGATCGTTGGCGACCGTGCCATCGAGAATGTCCTCCTCGACGACGCCGAGCAACGGCTGCTGAATCAGCTTGCCGGCCACATAGACGAGCGGCAGGTTTGTGCCGTGCGGCATCGAGTGGGCGTAGTTCTCGTTGCGGTCTTTCGTCTGGGTGTGAATGGCCTGCGACAGCGAATAGAGGACGGCGACGGGAGGTTTTGTGACCGGCATGGTCGTGAAGATCGGGCCGAGCTTCTGGAAGAGATGATTGGTCTCGACGATGCCCTGGCGTCCGAGGGCATTGTCGGCCGGTTCGAGGTCCGGGGGCGACATCATGCCCTGAATGTTGGTCTGGAACGACAGGAACTGTTCGAGGCGAAACTCATCCGAGGTCGTGTTGCCGTACCAGGCCGGCAGATACCAGCAGGGCTTCCAGAAGTCGCGGGCGCGAGCCATTTCGAGGAAGTACGACGGGCAGTAGTAGCCGGGTCCGATGTCGTGATAGCCGCCGTGGCCACTGGTGATGGGCAGACTGCGGACGACGTTGAAGTAGTAGCCATCGGTGAACGCGGTCCAGCCGTACTGGCTCTGGGTCAGCGACAGAAAATCGGGACGCACGGCGGAGACGCCGAACTGCGATTCCTTCCAGGCCGCGTCCATGATGCCGAGTTTCCAGGTGGCCCACTGCTTCCACTGGCGGACCGATTCGGGGTTCTTCGGATCGACCTTGTTGTACTCGGGCGGTTTCTTGCCGAAGGCCGCCTCGAAGGAGCGCACCTGGGCAGGAATCTCGTGCGGGGTAAACTCCTTCGTCTGCGGATGCTGATGCCAGGTGAGGCCCGGCTCATCGTAGAAGTGGACGCCGGGGACATTGGGCCGAGTGCGATCGAGCATGGCCCGGCGAACGACGCGCATGGTGCCGCCGCGCGTGACGAAGGGATCGGCCCAGTCGCACTCCATGCGCAGGTCCATCTGGTGGCCGCCGGACATGACGCAATTGGCAATGAAGTCAACGCCGGCGCGGAGGAAGTACGCCTCGTCGTCCTGGCCGTAGCCGCCGTAGAAGACGTTGTAGCCGAAGCTGTCTTCTCCCTGCGGCAACTGCTTCTTCTTGTCGTTGGCCTTGCCCCAGTTGATGAGCTTGAAGCTGCTCTTGCGCAGGTGCGTGAAGACCTCGATCTCGCTCTTCGCCTTGTCGCCGTCGCAACTGGCCTCGATGGTGTACTTGCCCGGACGCAGCAGCCAGCCGTTGAGGTGCAAATGCTCGGTGCGCCGGGCCTCATTGTGGGAATCGACTCCGGGAACAGCGAAAGTCAGCTCGAACTTGCTGCCATCGGTCCCGGCGACGGTCAGTTCCAGGTCGCCCTTCTTGAGCGCGCCTTTCTCCGAGCGGACGACGGACAGATCGATCCACTCGTTGGTTTGATAGGCATTGCGGCCGAGCGGCTGCAGGATGGTAAGCTTCGCGGCGGAACTCGGGGCGGCGAGCAAGAGGAGCGCGAGGAGCGCAAGGGCGCGCGGTATCAGGCGGGAACAGATCATGGAGAGACTCCGAGAAGGACAAGGAGGAGAATCTGTTGCTGGGGTAGGAGAATGGCCGGTGAGAGGCAATGCCGGGTGTCAGGGTGTGCGTTTGCGTTTTTTCGGTGGCCGGATGTTGAGAAGAGAGCGAGCCATCTTCCTCACGCGGGCTTCCCATATCAGCGCGGACACTGCCTGACGCTTGGTGGCGCGTTTGCTGGGATAGCGAATCTCAACCGAAAAGTTTGTGAGGAAGAGAAGTCCACGACGGAGAGAGCGCAACGTCGGGTGAAGAGGAGTCAACCGATCGAGGAGTTCGTCGAGATCGTGCGTTTTCGGAATCGAAAACCCCGCTTCCTCCATCAGCCCTTTGAGATACTTCTCCGTGGATTGTTGACAGTGAAAGCACAGCCCATCATGCAGAGGAGGGTCGCTTCGGGCCAGCTTTCTTGCGATGCGGTGATCGTCCTCCGCTTTTACCACCCACTCCGCCGTCAGCTTTTTCATAAAGGGTTTTGCCCTGTGAGGTGATTTCGCGCACGAACGAGTCTCCGAGCGCGATTCGTCTTGCCAACCTCTTCGGGGTGCGGACGATGAGGTCCATGGGAAACGGCGCCCAGACCGCCATCCGAATCCGCACAGCCAGGCTAATTTCGTCCCGTGCGGGCATCACGACAAGGATGTCCACGTCGCTGTCTTCGTGCGGAGTCCCGTACGCATACGATCCAAACAGGATAATCTTGTCCGGCTTGAATCGTTCCGCCACCTCTCGCGCAAAACGCCGAATGACGGCGCGGGGAATGTTCGCTCCGCGATAGCGTTTTCTCGGTTTCTCGGGTTTCGCCTGACGTGGCTGACTCATAGGGTTATTCTACCGCAACTCCCAAGCAGAAAAAACTCCTTGGGACACGGCGACCGCGAGCCTCTCCCCGCTCGCGGTCATCACCAGAGCGAGAAATGCGAAGCAGCACTCAGACGAGGAGTTCGTTGATCGGCGATCCCCACGGCACAAGCGTGAACGGACGATTCAAACGGTCGCGCATCTCGAGATCGTGCGGTACTCCGAGGCAGGAATAGATGGTCGCGATGATGTCGGCCGGCCCGACGGGGTTGCGGCTCGGGTAGGCGCCGATGCGATCGCTGGCGCCGTGGACGTAGCCGCTCTTGATGCCGCCGCCGGCCAGCATCAGACCATAACAGAAGTTCCAGTGATCGCGGCCTGCGGCGCCGTTGACCTTCGGCGATCGGCCGAACTCGCCCATGACCGCGACGACCGTCGATTGCAGGCGGCCGCGCTCGACGAGGTCGCCGAGCAGGCTCGACACGGCTGCATCGAGCTGCGGCAACAGCCGGGTCTTGAGGGTGGGGAAGTTGTTGCCGTGCGTGTCCCAGGTGGCGTTGGCATCCGGCGCCCAGGAAATGCAGACGACCCGCGTACCAGCCTCGACGAGACGGCGGGCCAAGAGGACGCTTTGGCCATAAATGTTGCGGCCATAACTATCGCGCACCCTGGCCGGTTCCAGATCAATGCGAAACGCCTTCTGCGTCGCCGTCGTCGTCAGGATGTCGAACGCCTTGGCGCGGAACCCATCCAGGTCCTGTGCCGCCCCTTTTTCGAGCGCGCGGACGAGTTCGCGGCGTTTATCGAGCCGGCCGACAATATCTTCGCGCGGCGTCAGTTCCGGCATGCCGAAGCCAGGTTCGTTCGGGTCGCGAAGGACGAAGAGCGGATCGTGATTGCGGCCCATCCAGCCGCCGAAGAAGCCCGGCTGAGGCGGTCCGCCCGCGCCTTCCTTGGTGATGTACGGCAGCGAGACGTACGGCACGACAGGCGTTTTTGGTGGATTCAGTTTGCCAAACACGGCACCGATCGCGGGCTGGTCATCGGGTCCAGCGCCGATCGCACGAGTCGCGTCGCCACGATCGTGGCCGGTCAAACCGGCGTAAACGGCGGCGGCGTGGGCGTTGTTGACGCTGTGGCGGACCGAACGGACAATCGACGTGTGATGGACGAGACGAGCGAGCCGGGGCAGGTGTTCGCTCAGCTGCACTCCGGGAACGGTTGTCGCGATCGGCTTGAACTCGCCGCGAACCTCCTTCGGCGCCTCGGGCTTCATGTCCCACAT
>JBBSDR010000676.1:0-4861 GCA_038240465.1 Gemmatales bacterium | reverse complement strand
GGAGCGGAGCGCGTCCGGCGATGACGCATGACGCGCTCCGCTCCGAAGACTCCGCGTTGCGGCTAACCACCTGCCATCACGCCAGCTTCCAGTTCTTGCGGTACTCCCGGCCAAGGAACTGTTCGGCCTCCGGAGCGTTGCGGATACGCATGGTCTTCGCGTCCCACTCGATGCGCTTGCCGGCGCGATAGGCGACGTTGCCCAGGTGGTTCGCTTCGGTCAACAGGCCGCTGTAGCTGAACGGACACGTCGTCGAAGCACCCGTCTTGCAGGCCCGAATCCACTCGGCATGATGGCCGATCGAATCGGGGATGCTCTTGGCCGGCCGCTTGAAATCGGCGAACACCTTCTCGGGCAGCAGCAGGTGCTTGCCATAGTCCGCCAGCAGCATTCCCTTCGAGCCGACGAAGAGCGCGCCGCTGCCCCACTGGGGAATCTGCCGATCCTTCCACGCCGCCGGCTTCATCGTCCCCTGATACCAAGTCACCTTGACCGGAGGCATATCGCCGCGCGCCCCGTAGTGGAAGGTCGCCGACATGCTCGCCGGAGCGATCTCCGCATGCGGCGACGGGCCGTCGGCCTCGACCGCCACGGGGGCATCGAGCGCCAGCGCCCAGAAGGGCAGGTCGAGCCAGTGGGCGCCGAGGTCCGACATCGTGCCGCCGCCGAAGTCCCACCAGCGATACCACCTCGGTCCGGGGACGTACACACTATTGAAGGGCCGATCCAGCGCCGGCCCCAGCCATAGTTCCCAGTCCAGTCCCTTCGGAACGGGCATCGCCTCGCGGGGCCGCTCGGCTGTCCAGAGCAGATCCTGATGCGCCTTCGCCTCTTCCTGACCCTGCCGCCCCCAGGCGCGCGACACCCAGACATGGGCCTCGCGCACTGGCCCGATCGCGCCGCCCTGGATCAGTTCGACGACCCGGCGATAGTTGCCGCCGGCGTGGATCTGCGTCCCCAGTTGCGTCGCGACGCCGGCCTTCTTCGCCGCCTCGGTGATGAGGCGGGCCTCGCGGACGTTGTGCGTCAACGGCTTCTCGCAGTAGACGTGCTTCTTTCGCAACAGGGCCGGCAGCGTGGCGAAAGCGTGGGTGTGTTCGGTCGAACTGACGACGACAGCATCAAATTCGCTGTCCTTGAGTTCGTCGTAGAGCTTGCGGAAATCCTGGAACGTCTTCGCCTGGGGCGCCTTCTCGGCCGCCCGGAGCAGGTTCGGCTCGGAAACGTCACACAGGGCGACGATGTTCTCGTTGAGCATCTCGCCCATGTTGTCCTTGCCGCGGCCGCCGCAACCGATGATGACGACGTTTAGCTTCGCCGAGGGCGCCCGGCACGATACGACAGCCGGCGCCCCGGCCAGGGCGGCGCCGGCAAGGGCAGCTCCCTGGACAAATCGACGCCGCGTTATAGAGGAGGGACGCTTCTGCTTGCGTGTCATGGTAGCACCTTGAATGTCGATGGCGGGAGACATTGGACCCCTGCGATCGTAGCCGACCGGCCGCCGTCAGACAACGATAACTCCGGTCGATCGGAAAAATGAATGAGGGGATTCGGAGTTGCCGCGCGGATATTATTCCAGAGGGACTTGCGGAACGAAGAGGAGCGGACGATGGATGAAGGCAACAGCATGGCGCAGGGGTCGGTCAGCCGGCTGCTCGGCGGCCTGCGCGACGGCGACGAGGAATCCGTGCGGCAACTGTGGCAGCGCTACTTTCAACCGCTCGTACACCTGGCCAGCGCCCGGCTCTCGGCTAACGGCGGCCGCACCGCCGACGCGGAGGATGTCGCCCTCGACGCCTTCTTCAGCCTGTGTCAGCAGCTTGGTCGGCCGACTTCCGCGCAGCGTTTCCCCCAACTGCACAACCGCACGCACCTATGGAAACTGCTTGCCTGCTTCACGATCCGCGAGGCATTCGACCTGGCGAAAAAAGAGACTCGCCGCCGTGCTGTCGTGGCGGATGAGGCAGCACTTGGAGTGGAAGGCTTTGCTCCATTTGCCGGCCGAGAACCGCCACCGGAGTTCGCCGCTGCCGTCGCCGACCTGCTCGAGTATCTGCCGAGCGATCAGTTGCGCGCAGTGGCCCTCAGCAAGATGGAAGGGCGCACCAACCCCGAGATCGCTCGCCATCTGGGCTGCGCGGTCAGCACCATCGAGCGGAAACTGCAGGTGATCCGCCTGCTGTGGCAGGATGCTGGAGGAGACGAGTCGTGAATGTGCGAGCCGATACGACTCTTGCCGATCTGTCCGCATCCCTTGTCCTGCAAGTGGACGAGGTCTGCGATGACTTCGAGCGCTTCTGGCGGCGGGCGCGGCGGCGCGGCGAATCGCTGCCGCTGCCCGAGGCGTTCGCCGGGCGTGTCGCCGCTGAGGCTCGCGCCGCTCTGGGCGGCTCGCTGGAGGAATTGCAGCGCGAGTTGCTTGCCGAACCCGAGTTTCCCGATATTCCGGGCTACACTGGACTCCAGGAGATCGCCCGCGGTCCGATGGGTGTTGTCTACCGGGTCCGGCGCGACGCCGATGGCCGGATGCTGGCGCTGAAGACGATTCAGTCGGCCGAATTCACACGCTGGTCGCGCTGGCCGTATCTGCTCGTCGAGGGTGAGGTGCTGACCGAGTTGCGCCATCCGCACATCGTTCCGGTTGAGTCCTTCGGCGAACACGAGGGGCTGCATTACCTGGTGATGCCGCTGGTGGAGGGCGGCGATCTGCGCCAGCGTCTGGGGGAGTTCACCCTGGCTGCGGGCGGGCGCGAACGACTCGAGCGCATCGCGGTCCTGATGGGGAAAGTGGCCGGCGCGGTGGCGTTCCTGCACAATCGCGGTATCCTTCATCGCGACCTGAAGCCGTCGAACATCCTGCTCTCCGGCGCGGACACGAACTGCGAGCCACTGGTCTGCGACTTCGGCCTGGCGAGGCGGATCAGTGAAGCAAGTGATGGCGCTCATTCATCCGAAGTGGTGGGTACGCTGATGTACATGGCTCCCGAGCAGATGGAAGGCCGGCAACCGCTGACGGTGGAGGCCGACGTCTGGAGCCTGGGCGCTGTGCTGCACGAACTGCTGACCGGACAGCCGCCCTTCACCGAGAATCGCCGCCTCGACCGCGAGCTCAAGTTGGCCGACGCCGAGCCGCCTCCTGTCGTGGTCATGGACCCCGCCGGAATCGACCTGGCCAGGATCTGTCGTCGCTGTCTGCACCGCGACCCGGCCAATCGTTATCGTTCCGCCGCCAGCCTGGCCGACGACCTGTTCAACGCCCGCTTTCCGAGGAAAACATGATCGCCATTCTCAGCGATATTCACGGCAACCTTGAGGCCCTTCAGGCCGTGCTTGCCGACATCGAACAGCAGAACGTGGAGGCGGTGTACTGCCTGGGTGACGTCGTCGGCTACGGCCCCAACCCGATCGAGTGCGTCGATCTGGCCATGCGCTTTTGCATGACCGTTCTGGGCAATCACGATCACGCGGCCCTGTTCGATCCGATGGGTTTCAGTTCCGCGGCCGAGCGGGCCATCTTCTGGACGCGCGATCAACTCGAAGACCCGTCCGGCTCTCGGCCGCTGCGGGAGAAGCGCTGGGAGTTCCTCGCCGAACGGCCGTATTTTCATCGCGACACCAACGGCCTGTTCGTCCACGGTTCCGCGCGCAATCCGCTCAGCGAGTACGTCTTTCCCGAGGACGTCTACAACCAGCGCAAAATGGAGCGCATCTTTGTCCTGGTCGATCGCCATTGCTTCCAGGGACACACGCACGTCCCCGGCATCTACACCGAGCAGCCCGGCGACGACCGCTATCGTTTCACCAGTCCGGAAGAGACAGAGAATGTCCACACGCTGGACGAACGGCGAACGATGATTAATGTCGGTTCGGTGGGACAGCCGCGCGATGGGGATTGGCGATCGAGTTACGTCTTGCTCGATGGGCAGCGCGTTGTCTTTCGGCGGGTCGAGTACGATGTGAAGGCGACTGTCCGCAAGATCCATGCGATTCCGCAGCTAGACAGGATGCTCGGGGACCGGTTGCCGGAAGGACGTTGACCAGCCCCGAGCGCGAAGGGTGTATCGAAGAAACCCACTCGCTTGCGCTCGGGGCTGGTCCGTATCGAAACGCCTTCAACGCACAAGCGTTCCACAGTTTTCAGAAGTCCCTTACTGGCCATAAGAGATTGGCGCGCCGGGATTGTAGTTCGGGAGCCAATACAGATACGGGTTGTAGGATGGCGAATACGCCGGAGGGTACACGTTTTGCGCTGCCCCCCGTTGCACTGTACCCATCGGGAGGTAGCCCGCCGACAGATACGGATTGTAGGCTGGCGAGGACTGCGGAGCGTACAGGTTCTGCGCTTCAGCCCTGGGGGTGTAACCCGCCGGGGGGAAGCCGCGTCCGAAGTAGGCGTGTGTGTAGGCGGGCGTGTAGTAGCCAGGAACGGAGGAGCCAGGAGTGTAGTAGGGCGCGCCGGCGACGATGGGGAAGCCGTCGCGATACACCACAGGGGCCTGAGTCCGCGCGCCGTTGTATTGCTGGGCATTCACACTGGCGGCCAGGAGTCCCATCACACAGATTGTCAGCAGGAATGAGCGTCTCATGGATTGTCTCCTCTCGGGGGCGATACTGAGTCCTCGACCTAAAATAGTGCATGATGCGTGCCAAGAAGGCGAATTCCACCGTTTCTTTCGTTTCGCCTGGTGAGCGGGGCCAGTAATGGCCCCGGTTCTGACACACCGGGGCCATTACTGGCCCATACGCATCCGGTTAAGGTTTTCGTCGGTCTGAAAACGTCATCTTCTCGGGGTCGAGCAGGTTCTGTAGGGTCGAGGGATCGCTGCGGCGGCGTTGGATACGCCCACTGCGCAAGAGCCGC
>JBBSDR010000675.1:0-4861 GCA_038240465.1 Gemmatales bacterium | reverse complement strand
CGCCGCTCTTTGACAGCGTTGCCGACAATCCGCATCTGCCGCACGCCTCGTCGCTGTGCGGCGCGTGTCAGACGGCGTGTCCGGTGAAGATCAACATTCCGCACATGCTGATCGGCCTGCGCGAGCTGCAGCATCACGAGCCGAAGAAGGACCGCTTCCTGGAGAAGCTGGCGTATCGGCTGGCGCGAGAAGTGTTGTCCCGCCCGTGGCTCTACAAGCTGGTGTTGCGAGCGGCGCGGTTTGTGTTGCGCTTTCGAGCGCGCGGAGGCTGGCTGCGGTCGATGCCCGACGCTGGGGCGGGCTGGACGGGCGTGCGCGATTTCCCCGCGCCGGCACCGCGATCATTCCGCGAGCAATGGCGTGATTTGAACAGCGCTACCCCATTGACCGATCGTTGACTTGCGAGCCGGACCCGGTGTCCCGGATGACGGACGTCTGGCGGGTTCAAGGATTCAAGTGAAAAGCTGGAAAAAAGTTGCGAGGAAAGAAC
The DNA here is from genome assembly GCA_038240465.1 of Gemmatales bacterium. Classification (GTDB taxonomy): domain Bacteria; phylum Planctomycetota; class Planctomycetia; order Gemmatales; family Gemmataceae; genus JBBRIK01. The sequence continues at coordinate 4,371 of JBBSDR010000675.1, read as the reverse complement.
GAGAGAGGTAATATCCGCCAAAGCCCAACGGAGCGATCCCAATAGCGCAACCGGGTGGGTATCAGTGCGTAACCGAACGGAGTCAGAGCGCGATCGGGAGAATTGTAGTCGGTTGCGCCAGCGCAAAGCAGCAATTTTTACCCGCGGCGTTCGTTATCTGCAGGAGCCGTCTATGGGGCTGCCCATCGACCATACTGCCATGCTTCGTCGGCATGACTTCGTCCTCCCGACCAACGGGGCGTTGAACGAGCGCGAGCGTCGCTTGCTGCTCCGCTACGGCCGATGGTTGGAAGCGTTGTCGTCTGGCCATATCCAGCCCTTGACCCCTGAGCAAGAACACTTCGTTCGCGTATGCCGCGGCGGGGACACACCCAATACGGAATTCGAGCGTGCCTGGGTGAAGTTCTCTCGGCTGCGCGCGCCAACAGCGGGTACCAACCGTGAGGGTTCGCCTTGCGTGGGACCGTTGGAAGTTGCGAGCCGTTGCGCCCGGTTGACGGAAGCCCGGCATTCTGCGGCGTCTGTCCGCGCCGAGTACGAGCAACGGCGCGTGGCTGTAATAAAACTCGTTCAAGCACAATTGGAAGCGCTGGATGGAGAGTTCGCCGAGCGACTGCGCGCTGCGAACGAGGAGGTTGGGCGCCTGGAGAGTGAAGTCAAAGAAGCCGTGCTTGAAGTTGGTGAGAGCGTGAAGCACGAAGGAATTCATGCCGTCTACCTGCGGGCGAGGGTTTCATGGGATGGCCGTGGACTCAGCCGCTACGCCGAGACGCATCCCGAGTTGCACGAGTTCCGGAGGGTCGGGACTCCCTCGGTGAGTATCCGGTACAAGGCTGCGGAGCAGGGCCGTGCCTGACGGGAAAAGGTAGAACGGGAACCGGGGCAAGGACCTCTTGGCGATCGGACCAGCCGCTCCCCATCACCGGACCTGCATTCAGGGTCTTCAGACGCGGCTGGGGCCGGTGAAGGGGTGAACCAGTTACGATCTGGTCGAGACTCCGACGATCATCGAGAATGTCTTGCCCCCGGAACACTGCTTCACCGGGCCGATCGTGGACTGGCAGTACGACGAAATCGAACTGGTCCCCGGTACTCCGCCGACCTGGAAGCAGTCCATTCTGCTGAGCAATGGCTGGGAAGTGACGCTTCACTTCCGCGACGTGCAGGTACAGGAAGTTCAGGCGTTGATTCCGTCTCCGGGCAAAAGTCAAGATGTCGGCCTTCTTGGTTCGGTCTCTCAACCCGCATGACATGGGAGGCAGGACTCGCTCATCTTCCGACACACAGGTGCAACATGAGTGCTACCGCCCCGGACAAACTGATCGTGTCAAACCTCGACTGCCTGACCCAGAAGTATGGTTCGGCAGGGGCGGGCGCAGTGAACACCGCTGTGAAGAAACTCATCAAGGCCGACGCTGCCCGTGGCATCGTTTCGCTGTTCGTGGACCTGAGCGACTCCGCGACGATGGCCTCTTACGGCGCTCCCATGATCCTGGTCGCAAGTGCTGGAGATGCGAAACTCAATAAGGAGACGATCGACAAGGTCTTCACGTTCAGCGACACGCCACCGGCATATCTGATGCTCCTTGGATCGACGGACGTGATCCCCCATGTGCCGCTCAGCAACCCCATGGCCGGCGATGGCGACGCGGACGTGCCGAGCGATCTGCCTTATGCGTGCGATAAGCCCTGCAGCACCGACGTGCAAGACTTCATCGCTCCGACACGAGTCATCGGCCGGCTGCCGAACGTCACCAACGACACAGACCCGGCATACCTGCTTGGCCTGCTCGACACGGCCGCAACATGCACGAGCCGGCCGGCGACCGATTACAATCCTTTCCTCGGCATCTCGGCACAGGTCTGGCAGAAGTCCTCCGAACTGTCGCTCGACGCGGTCTTCGGTATCCACACCGGCATGAAGGTTGCCCCGCCGGACGGCTACAAGTGGACAGCCGCGGAGACGAAACGCCTGTCCCATTTCGTCAACTGTCACGGCGCGGCTGCAGATCCGCCCTTCTACGGTCAGAAGGGGGCGTTGTATCCCGTGGCGCATTCTGCCGCCTGGATGGGCAGCAAAGTGGTTGAGGCCACGGTGATGGCGGCCGAATGCTGCTATGGAGCGGAACTTTACGATCCGGCGCTGCCGACGGCCGGCGGGCAGATGGGGATGTGCAACACTTACCTCGGCCGCAAGGCGTATGCCTACCTCGGCAGCACGAACATTGCCTACGGACCGGCGGCGGCGAACGACCAGGCTGACCTGATGTGCCAGTATTTTCTTCTGGAGGTCTTGAGCGCGGCGTCAGTCGGAAGGGCATGTCTTCAAGCACGGCTGAAATACGTCAACAGCAAGGGCGGCGTGCTTACCCCGACCGACTTGAAGACGCTCGCGCAATTCAATCTCATGGCTGACCCGTCGCTGACGCCTGTCGCGGCGCAGCCTCAGGCGACGCTGGTCCCACTAGCAGCGGGAGCGAAGAACCTCGCCCTGGCGACGGCCGCAGTCGCCCGACATGCTCGGATCGGGCGTCGGACCGTGTTGGAGGGACAGGCGGCGGTGACCAGCGCCTACCGTCTGTTGGAGCCAGTGGCTCCGCTCGGAGGGGGCAAGACAGGAGCCTTTGGCAAACTGCGAAAACTGGCAGCCGAGTTGGGGATCAAGACGCCGGACGTGGTGCTGTCCTACGTCGTGGGACCCGTGTCCAAACCGGCTGGAGCGAAAGGCTTCCTGGCCATCGCCACGAAAGGGGGAGCCGGCCTGGCCCCAAAGGCGGTTCATGCACTGTTCGAGCGTCTGGAGCCACCGGCGGACCTGCCGCATCTAGTTTTGATCCGGGGCGTGCAGGCGGTAGAATACGAGGATGGAATGGTCGCCCAGGCGTTCGAGAGCCGCTGATCGGTGGAGGCAGTTATGCAATTTCAGGGCAAAGTAGTCCGGGAGCAGTTCGGAGCGGATAGCAAAAGCGAGCATCAGGCGGTGGTGTTGCTGACATCCTGCGGTTCATTGAAACTGCGCCGGCCCGGAGGCAACCCATTCCTGGACCCCGAACTGGAACAACTGGTAGGTCGGGAGATCAATTGCGAAGGCGAAATTCACCAGGGTCAATTGTTCATGACACGCTGGGATATCGTTGCGACTCCCTGAAACCTGGAAAACGGTGGCGCTCGGTGAAGGCAAAAGGGGACTGTCGAGATACTCGACTTCCGGCAACGGTGATCTCCAGCAGAGGAGTTCAAACGCATGGCGTCTACCAGGTTCCGATGGGCCGCGTTGATTGCGGTTGCCGTGGGCAGCATCTGGCTCGCAGGCTCGGCGGTTTCCGATGAGAAACAAAAGACCCCGGCCGCGCCGGACACCGGTCGCCTGACGAACGCCAACTTCCCGACAATCTTCGACGCGCTGCAGCCGCCCAGGGTCGAGCCGTGGAAGTCGATCCCCTGGCACGTCTCGATCGTCGAGGCGGCGCGGCAGGCTGAAAAAGAAGGCAAGCCGGTCTTCCTGTGGCAGGCGGACGGTTGGCCGCTCGGCTGTGGCTGAGCAAACGTCCTGGGCTTCCGTGCGAAGCTGAATAACGACCCGGAGTTGGTGAACCTCATTCGGACTCGCTTCGTCCCTGTTGCCGTGGACCACGAAGTCGAACGGCGCAAGGACGCCGAGGGCGAACTGTACCGCAAGGCGGCGGGCAAGGCCGTCTCGAACAGTGTGTTTGCGTTCGACCCGAGCGGCAAACTGCTGTTCCAACGCCTCGGAGGTGATATCTACCAGAAGTATGTCCCCGCGCTCACAGCGGCGATCAAGGACTATCAGCCCGCGAAAGCGGATGCGAAGACAGTACCCACCGGCACCGATCGAGACGAACACTTTTATCCCGTTCCCGCCGACGCGGTAGTCGTTCATGTGACCTCACGCATGGTCAGCGGCGGTAAAGGCTGGCCCGGGGCGGAACGGTGGGGCCGCGACAACCTGTGGATTCGCAAGGACGAGGTGGCGATGCTGGCCAACGGCCAATTGCCCGACAGCCTCAAGAAGCGCATCGCTCGCTGCCACTTGATCAATACGACCGGCGGTCATCTGACCGCGGGCGCCATGTGGAAGCGGGAACACGTCAAGCGGCTCGACATGCAGCTTGCCGGCGGACGGCTGACGGGGGAGGTGGACCTGGAAGGGTGGGTGAAGGGGCCGGCGCGGAACGACCACAGCCGCTACAGCGTTCGCCTGCTGGGGTTCGTCGAGGTCAAAGACGGCAAGTTGACGCAGTTCGACGTTGTGGCGGTGGGTCCGGCTTGCCGGGTGGCGGGTTCGGGGCCGGGTATTGAAACACACGGCGAGGTCGGTGTGCCGTACACGCTCGCCATCGGATTTCGCCT
>JBBSDR010000674.1:0-4868 GCA_038240465.1 Gemmatales bacterium | reverse complement strand
GGCATGTGCTTCGGCGTCCGCGACGCCATCGATCTCGCTCTGAAGCTGACCGATGACGGCCCGGTGACCATCCTCGGCGATCTGGTTCACAATCCCGACGTTGTCGCCCAACTCGACGAGGCCGGGGCGACCCGAGTCAACCGCCCGGAGGAAGCCGGTACCCGGGCTGTCCTGCTGACCGCGCACGGCACTTCCAACCGCGTCAAGCATCAGCTTCGCCTGGCCGGCAAGGAGGTCCACGACGCCACCTGTCCTCTCGTGACCCGGGCGCATCTTGCCCTGGCGAAACTCGTTGCCGACGGCTACTTCCCCGTCGTTGTCGGCCAGCGCGATCATGTCGAGGTGCGCGGCCTGGTCGGCGACTGTGATGAGTATGAAGTGATCCTCGACGAGACGGGCATCACGGCGCTGGAGGCGCGATTCGAGAAACAACCCGACGCCAAAATCGGCATTGTCGCCCAGACGACTCAGCCAATCGAACATGTTCGCCGGGTGGTCGAGGCCGTGAAGCAGAAACTGCCGCTTGCCCGGATGCGCTTTATCGACACGGTTTGTCAGCCGACGAAGGATCGCCAGGAGTCACTCAAAGCACTGGTCGAGCAGTCGGACGTGATTGTCGTCGTTGGTGGACCGGACAGCAACAACAGCCGTAAGCTGACGGAACTGGCGCGAAGTACAGGCAAGCCGGCGTTTCAGGTGCATGGCCCCGGCGACCTCAGGGCGGAGTGGTTTCACGAGGCGCGAGTTGTCGGCCTGACAGCGGGGACATCGACGCCGGATGCAACGATCGCGGATGTCCGCGCGTGGCTGGAACAGTTGTAACCGATTCGAGACACTTCCCTCTTTCTTGCCGCTTGCGGCTTGGCGGGCTGTCCGCTACGTCGTAAGCGGCAACCCTTTATTCCGCCTTCAGTACACGGCACCTGGCAAGGTCGGGCGGCTGACCGAGCGCCACAAAGAGCCGGAACTGAGCCTGATCGTAGCCGACGAGCGACTGCACCAGGGCCTCGCGAGCGGCGGTGAGGAGATTCACGCTGTTAAGTAGTTCGATCGGCCGGCCTTGAAGGTTCCTGGCACGAACCAGGTCGAGGCGGAAGCCCTCCTCCATTGTCCGCACGCGCCTCAGAGCGACGTCTACTTGCTGGCGGCGCGACATCGACACGGCATGTGCGTCCGCAACCTCGCGGTCGATCGCATGGAGCGTCCGCGCCAGTTGCGCCTCGGCCGCGCCGATATCAGCCCGGCGTTCGCGCTGCAGCGCGAGATTGCCCAGCCCCAGGTTTGCCAGCGTCCAGTAAGCGGTGACATCGAAGTCGGTGCGGCTGTCGAAGTTGCCGAAACGGGGTGCGATCTGGTTGCCGCCGCCGCCGAACCCTCCGGCGCTGAAGCCGGCGACGAGTGTCGGCAGGAAAGGACGGACGCGCTCCTGGCGCAGACGCGCCTCGGCCCGAGCCACGTCAGCGGATCGCGCTCCCACTTCGGGCCTGTTGTTCCGGGCCACCTCGAACAGTTGCTCGACAGGGATGGCGGGATCGACCAGTTGCAGCAGCGGAATCGTCTGCTCCGCGGCACGAAGGCGGTTGGATGGATCGAGGTTGAGCAACTGGGCCAGGCTGGCGGACACTGCCTCGAACTCCCCCTCTGCCTGCTGCTCCTGGGCATGCAGCAGCATCGCTTCGGCGCGGGCGCGGTCGGCATCCCCTTGCCGCCCCTGTTTGGTCTGGGCAAAGCTGGCGGTCAGTTTCTCCACCTGCTCCAGATCGCGCCCGGATCGCCGAAGCAGTTCCAAGCGTGTCTCTGCGCCGGCAAGAGCCAGGTAGCGAACGGCGACGTCGAGGAGGACTCGGTTGCGCGTGGCCTCGCTGTCGAAGCGGCGGCCTTCGACCTGTCGGCGCGCGACCTGGGGTTCAAACACAGCATCGGCAAGAGGAGCGACGATCTGGACGCCCGGGATGGTGACCGTCCCCGAGCCGACGGCCCGCACTCCATTGCCGACATAGACCGACTCGCGATGGACGTCCTGAATCACTCCGCCCGCACTGAGCAGGTTACCACGGTGCAAGTTGAAGCTCGATCCGGCGTTGAGCGTGGGCAGGAGCAGTGCCTGCGCTCCGAGCAACTCAGCCTGGGCCGCGCGGACGGCTTCCAAAGCCCGGCCGATGGTCGGGTTCTCAACCCCCGCTAGCGCGAGGGCGTCCGCGAGGGCGATGCGCTGCTCCGGCATCCCGGTTCGGACGACCGGGCGGCCGATCTTCAGCACGGTGACGTCATCCGTATCGGAAGCGGCGGCCGAAGGCGGAAGGCAGAAGGCGGAAAGCAGAAGGCACAAGGCACAAGGCACAAGGCGGAAGTCTGACTTTGTGCTGTCTCGTTCCTGGGTCATTTGGCTGCTCCACTTCTGCCTGTCTGAAGGGGCTGGCCGGGAGGACAGGGAGCCGGGGGAGGAACCAGGCTGGCCGGGATCGGCCGCGCGAGACAGTCGGCCGGCGGCTGGCCAAGGGCGACGTACAACTCGAACTGCGCCCGGTTGTACTCCACGATCGCTTCGAGGTAAGCAGTCCGGCTGCGACCCAGCAAACGCAAGCTGTCAAGGACCTCGATCGGCAGGCCCTCCGTGTTTCGGGTACGGATCAGGTCCGAGGTGAAAGCCGTCTGGCTTGTCGCCACAGCCCTCTCGCCACTCTCGATTTGGGCGAATCGAGCATGCGTGCGGGCATACGCAATGGCCACCTCGGCACGGACGCGATTGAGGACTTCGAGCAGTTGCAGGTTGCTGCCGCGCAGGTTGCTGCGCGCCAGCTTCACCAGGGCGATGTTCCCCAGGCCGAGGTTGCGCAACGACCAGAAGGCCACGACATCGACATCTTCGCGCGGATTGAAGCTGTCGAAGCGCGGCTGGGGAGGGATGCCGCTTGAAGCCAGGTTGCTGCCGCCGCCGAACGTCCCGGCGCTGTAGCCAAGGATGAGGTTCGGCGAGAAGGGCAGCACCTTGGCCTCCCGAAGGCGCAGCAAAGCCGCCTGGATATCCGCCTGCTGGGCCGCCAGTTCGGGACGCCGCGTCAGGGCGATGGCGAGCAGTTCGGATAGCGGAACAGGATCGGGAACGATTGGCGCAGGTACGACCCAGCCGTCAATCGCGTGCAGCCTGACCGACGGTTCCAGCCCGAGCAACTCCGCCAAGTGGGCGGAGGCGGACAGCACCTCTTCCTCGGCCTGCAGCACGTCGGCATTGCGTTGATCGAGTTCGGCGGCAGCCCGGTCGGCGTCGGCTTGCCGGCCTAACTTGATCTCTTTCCTGGCGTAGTTGGCGGTGATCCGGGCTACTTCCGCGGCCTCGCCGCGCGTCTTCAGGCTGATGGCACGCCGGCCCTCGGCACGCAACAGATCGAGGTAAGCGCTGGCCACCTGAAGCAAGACGGCGTTGCGGACAGCCTGGCTATCGAATTGCCGTTGCGCGACCCGCTGCCTGCTCACCAGGGAGCCATAGATGCCTTCCGCCGGGTTCCCGGCCAGCACCAGGCCCGGGATATTGACAGTGCCGCCGCCGACGGCGCTGCTGCCGAGGCCGAGGTAAAGGGAGTCGCGGTTTACCTTGACAATGTTGCCACGCGATGCCTGCAGCGTCCCCTGATGCGCGTCGAAGTTCGTGCCGGTGTTGATCGTTGGCAAGAACTGAACGGCTGCCAGTTGCCGCAGGGCGACTGCCTCGACGACTCGCTCTCGGGCCAGCAGGATCTGAGGGTTCTCGACGTCCGCGAGCCGCAGGGCGCTGCCAAGGTCAATGGGGTTTACCTGCTCGTTCAGGATCGACCCAACGAGCGGCGGAGGTTCGGAGACAGTGCGCGGGGCAGAGAGTTTCTCATCCGCGGCGCAAGCGTCCCGGAACAGTCCTCCCACGAGCAGCAGAATCAGCAACCCCGGAAGGCATGGTGTACATCGCATGAGTTCCCTCGCTTTGCGTCCTGCGGCGAGCAATCGGCGGCCATCCTCATCTAATCCTTCGGCTCAGCAAAGCCGGCACATTGAGCAAATTGAGGATTGGTGAATTTGTGGATTGGTGAATTTGTGAATTTGTTCGGAATGATCTCGTGAAAAGAATCGCTTTCCGATCCATTTCACCAATCCACAAATTCACCTCCCTCAGACAGACACACCATGTAGCCCATCACGAGTCGGGGGCAACGTCTCTTCCTCGTCCTCGCCGTCAAAAGGCCCATCGCGGACGACGAGAGAGTAGAACGAGGGGACCACGAACAGAGTGGTCAGCAGGCCCGCGAGCAGACCGCCGATCACCGCCCGGCCGAGCGGCACGTTGGCCTCGCTGCCGCGCGCCAGTCCCAACGACATTGGAATCAGCGCGAACAGAGTTGCCAGGGCCGTCATGATTACCGGCCGCACGCGCACCGAGGCCGCCTTGACGATCGCGTCGTGGGGCGACAGTTTTTCTTGCACACGCACGTTCTGGGCAAAATCGACCAGCAGCACCGTGTTCGACACGACGATGCCGACCATGAAGATCACGCCGAGCAGCGACTGCACGTTGATTGCCGTCTTCGTGAGATAGAGCATCGTCACGACCCCGATCAGCCCGATCGGCACCGCCGACAGGATCACCAGCGGCGTTAGCCAGGACCGGAACAGCCCCACCATCAGGAAGTAGACAAGGACGCTGGCCGCGATCAGGCCAAGGCCCAGGTTGCGGAAGGTGTCCTGCATGCGCGAGTATTCGCCGCTGAGCGCGATCGTGCTGCCCTCGAGCGGTTTGAACTCGGTGGACGTCGGGTCATAGGGGACCCAGGCGTTGCGGCCCTTGGGGATGCCGAAACGGGCGACTACGAGAGCGACTTCATCGGCGACATGGCCCAGGT
>JBBSDR010000673.1:0-4873 GCA_038240465.1 Gemmatales bacterium | reverse complement strand
TTGCTCCACTGCCAGCCACTGCCCCTTGAACTCCGGCAGATATTTCTCCACTGCGTCATCCAGTTTCACCTTGCCTTCGTCCACGAGCATCATCAGGGCAGCGGCGGTGATCGGCTTGGACTGGGAGGCAATCCAGAACAGCGCGTCCACGGGCATCGGCTTTTTGGCAGCGACGTCGGTGAACCCGACCGCTTCGAGGTTCAGCACCTTGTCCTTGTCGGCCACGAGCGTGACCGCTCCAGCCAGCGAGTTGCTGTCCACGAACGGCTGCAACGCGGCGGCAATGCTCTTGTCGGGAGCGGGTTCCTCCGCCAGCGCGGGAAGCAGTGCGGCCGCACCCGCAAGGAGGAGTACGGCGAGGCGAACGCGAGAGAGGATGTCTGATTTCATGAAACGACCTTTCTTCTTGTAGCTCTGCTGCCGCGCCCCCATTACTGACTCCAGCCCGAGGAATGTCACAGAGGGGAGGGCGAAGAGGCTCGGCAGGAGCCTCGCCCTCCCCTCTGTGGCGTTCCCATGCTGCCCTGGGATTGTATCCGGGCAGTTCGACTTGTTTCGATGTGGAACTCAAGGAGAGATGAAGTAAGATTAGTGATTCACTCGCCCTTCATGATGGAGAAGGATCGTTCCGATGATTGCGGCCGCTTCGATCGACACCGAGTCTCACGCTGCAGTTTCGCCCCGCTACGCCGGAGCACGACCCGGGTCGCGTGTCCCGCGCTATCCCCTCGTTTTCTGCCACGGCATGCTCGGCATGAGCTTGCTGAAGGGAACTCCCCTTGAACAGGGCAATTACTTTTCCTGCATGCGCGACTTCCTGCGCGAGCGGAACGTCGAGGCGATGTTTCCTGCTGTGTCGGGCCTCGGTTCCATTCAGACGCGCGCTCGACAACTCCGCGAGAAGATCCGGGCCTGGACGGGGGAGCCGGTCAACCTGATCGCGCACAGCATGGGGGGACTCGACGCCCGCTGCATGCTCAGTCATTTCGACATGGGCGGCCAGGTGAAGTCGCTGACGACGCTTGGCACACCCCATCGAGGGACAGCGGCCGCCGACTGGTTCTGCAGCCACCTCGGCCGGCTGCTGCTGCCGCTGGCGCGCCTGGCTGGCATGGACGTCGAGGGTGTCAAGGACCTCCGGACGTCGGCCTGCGCTGACTTCAACGCCCGCACTCCCGATCTTCCCCGGGTCCACTATTTCTCCGTCGGCGCCACGGCCCCGCTGGTCTGTGTGTCGCCTCATCTGCGGCGGTCGTGGTGCATCATTCGTAAGGTAGAGGGAGAGAATGACGGGCTGGTGTCGATGCGGTCCGCTGTCTGGGGGAAGTACCTGGACACACTGCCGGTCGATCACTTCAGCATGACGCCCGATGGTCTGTTCCGTCATCCGTGCGAGAAGTTTGACACCCTGCCGTTCTACGAGCGCCTGTTCGAGGAACTGGCGCGGCGCGGCCTGTGAGTCGCGTCGATGGTCCCGCGCTGAAAGGGACAGCTCATGGCCGACGAGCCGCCGCCACTGGACGCCGTTGTCAACGAGGTGGTCGCGGAGGCCCATCTCCGGCCGGACGAACTGCGTCCCGAAGAGCGCGCCTTTCTGCGCGAACACGCTCTCAAGAAGCCCTTGCGAGTCCTGCACATCTGGGCGCTCGGCGTCGGCGTCGTCATCACCGGCGAATACTTCGGCTGGAACCTCGGCCTGCGCGACAACGGCCCCGTGGCCATGCTGGTCGCCTCGCTCATCGTCTGTCTGCTCTATCTGACGTGGGTGCTGGCCCTGTCGGAATTGTCGGTCGCCCTCCCCTTTGCGGGCGGGCCGCTGGCGTATGGCCGGCGCGCGGCCGACCCATCGCTCGGCTTCGTCATGGGCTGGTCGATGCTGCTGGAGTGCCAGTTCGCCACCATCGCCACTGCCCTGGCCACCGGCGGCTACATCGCCTTCCTCGTGAATCCCGAGGGCCCTGATGCCGCCGTCGCCACCTGGGCCGCCCTCGCTACCGTGGTGATCTTCTTCCTGCTGCACACCTGGGGCGTGCAGGAGCAGTCGTGGGCGATGATCGTCATGACCTATGGCGCGATCCTTGGACTGGTCATTTTCTGGGTCGCCGCCGCGACGAACTTCTCGTGGGACCGGGTGTGGACGAATCCCCTCCTGCCCCGGGAGAAGGGTTGGAAGAGTGTCCTCGACGCGGTGCCGTACGCCCTCTGGTGGCTGGTGATTATCGAGACGGTGGCCCTGGCCGCCGAGGAGGCGCACGAGCCGCACCGGACCATCCCGCGCGGGCTGGTGTGGGCGCAGTTGACGCTGATCGTGCTGGTCGTGCTGACCTTGCTGTTCGCGTGCGGCGCGGTCGAGTCGGACAAGCTGGTGAAGAATGAGCAGGGCCAGGAAATCACCTATCCGCTGGCCGAGGTGATCCGGCGCATCGCGGGAAAATCGTTGCTCCTGGAATACGGCTTCCGCCTGATCGCCCTGTTCGGCATGATCGCCAGTTATCACGGCATGGTCTACGGCACCAGCCGGCAGGCGTTCGCGCTGGGGCGAGCGGGTTACTTGCCTGCCTTCCTGGGCCGGGTTCATGGGGTGCGCCGGACGCCGAACGCCGCCTTGCTCGTGTGCAGCCTGATCACGGCCGCGTTCGTGGTGGCGAGCATCTGGCTGCGGCAGGCAATCGACATTGCCGTGCTGGTGTCCACGCTGACGGCCCTGGTCTGGTACATCCTGGCGATGGGCTGTCTGTTCGTGCTGCGGCGGCGCGAACCGCAACTGTTCAGCGCTTATCGCGCGCCAATCTATCGGGTGTTGCCGATCACGGTTGTGCTGCTGTCGGCATTCGCCATCTACGTTTACAGCGGCATCGACGTGAAGGTGATTCCGCTGACCGTCCTGCTGTATGCCCTGGGGCTGGGATACTTCTGGTTCTGGTCGCACGGTCGGATTCAGAAGGCTGCCCCGGAGGAGTTGGCGGCCCGGCAATCGCGATCGGGAGAAGAGGTGGCGCGATGAACCAACCCACTGTCTTGGGATCACGATTCCGCTTGCTGGAGCGGGTGACGGCAGTAGTGCTGCTGCTGGTGATGGCGGCCCTTGTCTGGGTGCTGCTGGCGTCGTATCAGCCGGACTGGACCGAATGGGCCACGGAGGAAGTCCAGGTCATCGTCGTGCTGGCGCTGTTATCGACGGCCCTGGTCCTGGTGAGCGTCGTGGCCCTCCTGCACACGCGCTGATCATCGGATCGCGATTCGGTAGATGGTTGATCGGCTCATCTATGTGCGGTTTCGGGGTTTTGCGATGGTTGCAAAGAGCCGTTCGTTTCGGAGTGCCTGGTGAGTTCGACGATGTCGTCGATGATCTCGGACGCCTGGCGGTTCTCGACTTCCGCAAGGCCCGTGAGCAGTTCAAACATCCGAAGCGGCAAGTCATCCTCTTCCGAGGAAGGAACAAATTGACAGTATGGCCTGTCTCCCGCCATCGCGCCGGACGGCTCGTGGAAGGCTCGATAGCCGGGACGATCCGGGGGGAGTTCCTTCCATTCGCGCATCAGGAGATAGGCAACGACCTGGGCCACGCGCAAACTGTGGACTCTCGGATCGACCCAGTGGCGATACTGCTTGATCGGATCGATGAAGCGGCGAACGTAGAGATTTATCATGGCGTTGGTCTCCCTCTCAAAGTAGTCATCATCTCCTGGATCGCCGCGGCAGAGAAGACATTGGCGTGGGGGATCGCGATTCGCACGGTTGCCTCGTTTGAGGTCGGGGGCGATCCTTGCAGCGATATCCAGTAGGCACAGCGACGCAGAACCAATTCTTCCGCCGACTGATTCACCCATAGCGTCTGGTCTTGCGGCAGGACGAGCAGGACAAGAAAAGCAGGACGCTCGGGCGGAGTTCCCCGCAACAGGTTATAGGCGCGAACTTCCAGATCGTAGACGATGACGTCGGCGCGAACCTCGGCCCTCGTTGTGCTTGTGAGCAGCAGATCGAGCTGCGGGCCTGTATCCTGATACTCCCCCTGCTCTTCTGTAACATACCGCAGAAAGATATCGATACCGTAGTCTTGATAGACATCGCCGCAGGTGACGCCTGCCTGGGCCGCGACGGCGCGGACATAGGCGCGGGACAGTGCTTCTTGCCTGTGACTCCGGGGCAGCATTCCCCGCCTCCCTGCTTCTGTTCGCCCGCTCAGCCTCACCACAAAACTGGATCTTACCACACGGGCTTGTTCGATGGGATGGGATTCAGAACCGCGCTCTGCGAGGCCCCTCAACCGATCGCCGACACCTCAAGTTTCTGGCCATAACGCTGCTGTAGCGCTTCCCGCAATCGAGCGTTCTCCGGCCGGCTCAAGGTCGCTTCCTGCGTCACCAACTCGAAGGCGTCCTTCGCCAGATGCAACTTCTCCGCTGACGCCATCGCGCGGAGTTTACCGAAGTCATTTCCCGGTCGCTGTCGCGCTCGGGCCGGCTTCCGATGCGCCGTTGGTCTCGCTGCCGTGAGTCAGCCGCAGGATGTCGTCGATGACCTCGCTCGCCTGCCGATCATCGAACTCGGCCAAACCCGTCAGGAGTTCAAAGACCATCCGCGGATAGTCGTTATAGTCTTCGTACAGGGGGACGAATTGACAGAAGGGTCGTCCCTCCGCTGTTGCGCCCGTCGGCTCCTGAAAGGCCAGCAACCCGTTACGGTCAGGGGGCAACGCCTTCCAGCCACGAGAGCGAAGGTAGGCGATCAGATCGGCGGTTCGCAACGTCTGAATGCGGGGATCAATCCAGCGACGAAATTCGTGTCGCGGGTCAATGAATCGTCGAACGAACTGCACGGTCATGATCTAGCCTCCCGTCGCGCTTCATCCATCCCACGCAACACGGTTTCC
>JBBSDR010000672.1:0-4876 GCA_038240465.1 Gemmatales bacterium | reverse complement strand
GAAGGGATCGACCCGCAGTTGCACGAAGACGTTGCGATCCGCGAAGGGTTCGATGAGGCTCAGTTGCTCGCTCGTCGCCTGGTGCATCCGGCCCAGCACGGTGCCGGTCAGTTCGCCGAGAGCCAGATCGATTTCGCCATCCAGCAATGTCTCTTTCCAGACGCCCGCTTCGAGGGGAGCGTGCGTCATGGCGAAGACGTAGTTCGCCCGATCGACGAACAGCACGCGCGGCACGATGCCGGGTGGCAGAAGGGGGCCGAGGACTTCCATGACCTCCTGTTCGCGATAGACGCGGTCGATGTCGCTGAGCCAGAGATCGCGTGTGCGCAACTGAGGCCGCGATTGTTTGAGGACGAAGCGGCCCTCCGTCGTCTCGACACGCAGGACGACGTTCGACACACCCCATCCCAGGGCGGAAACGCTGGCCGGCCCGGGCGGGAGTCGTCCTGCCGAGCGCAGGTAATCGAGCGCATTGTCTGGAGTGATCTCGAGCATCAGGCGATCACCCCTTGATCACGCCAATGGGACGCATCCGGGCGACCTTGCGCGACAGGTTGGCCTGATGGACCACCTCGACGACGTCATCGACGTTCTTGTACGCCTTGGGCTGCTCTTCCGCGAGGCTCTTGCGGCTCTGGGCGCGGGCGATGACGCCGCGCGCTTCCAACTCCTTTTCGATCTTGCGATTGCCCGCTTCCTTGAGCGACGCCGTGCGGCTCATGGCCCGGCCAGCCCCGTGACAGGTCGTGCCGAACGACTTCTCCATGCTGCCGGCCGCGCCGACGAGGACCCAACTGGCCCGGCCCATGTCGCCGGGAATCAGCACCGGCTGGCCGATCCCCTGATAGATCGCCGGCACCTCCGGATGGCCGGGCGGAAACGCGCGTGTCGCGCCCTTGCGATGGACCCAGACCTTCTTCTTCTTGCCGTTGACGAGATGCTCCTCGAACTTGGCGATGTTGTGACAGACATCGTAGATGAGGTTCATCTTCAGCGCTTGCCAGGTCGTGCCGAAGACGGACGCGAACACCTCGCGCGCCTGCTGCATCAGCAGTTGGCGATTGCACCAGGCGAAGTTGGCGGCGGCGCGCATGGCGGCGATGTACTTGCGGCCCTCGGGACTATCGACGGGAGCGCAGGCGAGCTGGCGGTCGGGCAGTTCGATGCCATACTTCTTCGGCGTGTTGCGCAGCGAGGCCAGGGCGTCGTCGCAGACCTGGTAGCCGAGTCCGCGGCTTCCGGAATGGATCATGACGCAAACCATGTCCTTTTCGAGCCCCATCACCGCGGCGGCTTCTTCATCGAAGATGTGATCGACGATCTGGACTTCAAGGAAGTGATTGCCGGAGCCGAGCGTGCCGCACTGTTCGGCACCGCGATTGAGGGCGTGATCGCTGACCTCGGACGGATCGGCGCCATCGAGTTGACCATTGGCCTCGGTGAAGTCGAGATCGGACATCGTGCATAGTTCGCGATCCCGGAGATAGCTCGCTCCCTGGCCGAGAAGGTGTTGCAGTTCTTTCCGGTCGAACTTGTAGCGGCCCGAGCGGCCAACGCCGGTGGGGATGTTGCGGAAGAGTTCCTCGACGAGCGTGCGAATGTGCCGCTTGACGTCGCGATAGTAGAGGTTGGAGCGAACGAGGCGAACGCCGCAGTTGGAGACGACGAAACCGTTGGCGATGAAGTTGTGATCGGGATGCGTGACGGTGAAATCGTAGACCAGTTCGTCGAAGTCCTCGACAGGTTCGATGGACGCGATGCGTTCCCAGACCATCCCGGTCGGAACATCACCCGCGGAATGTTTCGCACAGAATTGCTCGAACGTGGGAAAATCTTGGGCTACACGCGGACGAAACTCCTTCTCCGCAGGGAAGGATTGCTCTTCCAGGCGGAGGTTGACGTCTTCGCTAGACGTGGTGATCGCATCGGGGAGATTTGCACTGACGGATACTAACTCGCGCACTCCCCGGTGAGCCAGAGAGCGTCCCATGAGATGCCGTTGCTTGTGCTTGATGTACTGGACCGCCAGTGCCGCCCGCGCCGCGCGCTTCTGGTTGTACTCGAACCCAATTCGACTGTAGAGATTGAGTTGACTCTCGAGTTTGGTCGTCATGACAAGGCGGAGTCGCTGGGAACCGAGGCCAGTGCCCTTGGTGACCGGTGCTTCGGTCAGAATTGATTGCGGCTCTACCCCGAACTCCCGCACCCACTGAGAGAGGCGTTCCAGGAAACGCCGGCCACTCTCCACGAACGCCGGCTTCTTGTTCATGCCAAGGACCGGCTGGGCAAGAATGGTCCCATGTCCCGTGATGCTTGTAGGTGTGGTGAGTTCTGCCCCGAATAGAGCGGCGATAAACAGCCGCTTTTGCCATCGTGGCGCCCGCTCCAGCCACACGGGGAGGTCATAGCCCTGTTGAACCTTGGTCCCGACAGGAGCGCCGAGGGCCGCGAGCAACAGAGCGAATGCCGTTCCGCCCACCTTGAACATCGTCTCCGTCCGCTGGAACTTGACTTCGTTATACGCTGTTGAAATGGTGTGAGCGCGGTCACGCGAATAGATTCGCGACGGTGTAATTCCCAGACGCACGATATCCGCGCGAATCAGTTCGAGGTCTTCGGCATCTCCCCAGAACCCGACAACGCCTTTCCCTGCGCCACCGACGAAATGGATGTTGCCGTCGCCGTATACGAAGCCAAGGAGTTTGCACAGATACGGGAGAGCGGGAGACGAGTATCGCAGCGGCAGAATGTCCCGTTTCTGGAGAAAACGCAGAATCTGTGGTACACGATTACCGCCGGGCGCAGAGTTGAGTTCGTGCAGTTTGCGGAGAATGTCCTCCTCCGTCAGAATGACCTCGTCCGAAGGGACTTCGTAGGGAACGCCAGCGAATGGGGCGCAGGCCACCATATCCCCTGGGTTCAGTCGTCCGACTGGAACCATCCCGTCATTCGTCCAAAACGGATGATCTTCTGTGGCTAGTAGGGAATCGCCTGCCTCGGTCGTCAGGCGTACGACGGGCTTTTTCGGCTTTTGGCCGAACCAGTTGCTCGCCGTCGTGACTGACTTCCGGACTCCAGCGAGGTCCATGCAGGTGAGTTCAGCCATTCGCCATGCGTCGGCCATTTCGCCGATCGGCCTTGTGTAACCGAGCGAATGGAGAATTTGAGAGTTTCCAGGTAGGCAATTCACATCGTACCCAATGCCCCCCGGACAGATGACGCCGCCCTCCTCGGGATCGGTGGCAGCGACGCCGCCGATGGTGAAGCCGTAGCCCCAGTGAATGTCAGGCATGGCGAGGCTGGCACCCTGGATGCCGGGCAGAAAGGCGACATTGGCGACCTGTTCCGGCGCCTGATCGCCGCGAATCTGCTTCATCAGCGCTTCGCTGGCGAAGATCAGACCATCGACGCGCATGCCGGGTTTGTAGCTCTTCGGAATGCGCCAGCAGCAGGCGTCTACCTGTTCCAGCGGGCCAGTGAATGCGTCCTTACCCATGATGAATGTCGCTCCTCAAGGTTGCTGCGGCTGAGGCGGAGACATCGCTGTCGTGAGCCGCGCAAGTTTTTCTTCTAACTGTTCGAGATGCCGTTGCTGGTTCACGAGGACACGCCCGATATGTACGGCTGCACCTGAAATCGTTGTTGAGACAAGCGATAAGGGAAGCCAAAAGCCAGCCTTTGGATCCATGAAGTGAGCACCCAACAACATCACACCCAGAATCAGAACACCCCACGAATTCACCTGGATTACCTGGATGACCTGCCTGATGTCCTTGTCGCCCATACTTCCCTCACCCTGGTTAGGATTAAATGTCAATGATGACTTCCGCCAACCACCCCTCCGCCGTCTGCTCCACCTTCAGACCGTGATAGGTGATCGCCTTCACCTCATGACTCAACTCGTGTCGGTTCCGGTCGAGTGGCTCGCCCCAGGCACTGCCCTCCAGGCCAGCCGCCGATACATGTACCTCAAAGCGCGAGAACAGCAGATGCTCGGCGTCGAAATGGTACAGCAGCGTCCTGAGCCAGTCGAACAGCAGATACTCGCGATCGTCGCCGGACAGCGTGATTTCCAGCGCTCGTTCGGGCCGCACGGATGCCAAATCCTCGACGATAACGCCAAAAAGCGCTTCAGCCGCCTCGGCGAAAAGAGTGTCGAGGTCGGCGGCGCGGACGCGCAAACCAAGGTCAGCCGTGTGGTCGAACGTCTCGTGCATCTCTGGATGCTACCGCGCCTCGGGTGCAAACGGTAGAGCGCAGACACACTCTTCCCGATCGAGGTTCAGCCAGCCAAAACGCAACGCGGGCGGAAAGGCTTGCACCTTTCCGCCCGCGCAGTCACGTCTCAACACGACAATCATCGCCTCCGGATGGGCGGCAGATAGGACTCCTCGGGGGGCGGAGGAGGAGGGAGCGGCCGAGTGCGAGGAGCCAGTTTGCGCGTGGCCAGTTCTGCCTGAGCGTTTTGCAGGTACGCCAGGATGTAAGCCTGACGGTTGCCGAAGGTGCGCAGAGAGGCCAGTTGTTCTCTCAGGTCCTGTCGGTTCGCTGTGCGGCCCAGCACATCGTAAAACAAGCCCTGCAGGAAGGTCTCCGGTCTGCCGCCCTGGCGCTGGTAGTATTCGCCGCTGGCCAGAAAGGCGGCCTGCGCCTCGAGTACAGGCATGCCATCCAGGAGATGTTGCGTCCATTCGCGCAGGCCCGCTTCATCGGCTTTCCGGCCGAGAAAGTGTTTGTACCAGCCCGCCACGATGTCACTCGGGCCGGTGCCATCGGCGCTGGCTTGCGGGGTGGAGAAACCGATCGTCACGAGGGCGACGGTGCAGAGAATGAAGCGTTTCATGGTTGTCATCTCCCAGTTTCGTTCGTTGTTCTT
>JBBSDR010000671.1:0-4878 GCA_038240465.1 Gemmatales bacterium | reverse complement strand
TCATCGGTCGCCGGCGCCTTGCCGGTGACACGGCGATACAGTTCCGCCTGAGTGGCGAACAGCCGCTCGAAGGTGGAGCAAGCCAGTTCGCCGGGATACCAGGGATGATCGGTTCGCACCTGCGGATCGCCGACATCGGCACGGGCTGCGGCGACGACGAGCAAGCCCAGCATGGAGGCGGTGACGAACGGTCGAACTGACATGGCAGTCCACTTCGTGAGAGAAGGGCGAACGGGTCAGTCCCATCTCTCCGAGTCTACGCTTCGTCTGTGGGGAAGCAAGGATCAGGTCTTTCCCATACCGGGGTCATTACTGACCCCGCCTGGCAAACTTAGGCTCATAGGACAGGACCGGCTCACCGACCTGACACCACTTCCCGCAGCAGCGCCGGCTCTTCGCGATGCGGAACCCAGATTGCCACGCCCACCGCTCGCTTTGCCGCGTCCGGAGTCGATGGCACTTTCAGCAGCACTTGCCAGCGGCTGCCGGCTCGCTGCAAGCGCCACTGACACTCCTTCGGCCCTTCCGCCAGTTTCAGCACGCGCGCCTTGCCGCCCTGTGTCAGCACGATCGATCGATTCGCCGTCATCTCGATAGCATCGCCCTCGAACTCGAGTTTGATCGGATCGCCCTTCTCGTCGAAGATGCGCGGTTTCGTGTCCGCCTCACCTGCAAAGAGCCAGGCCGTCTGTCGCGCGGTGACCTGAATCGCGAACTGTCGCCGCAAGCCGACCGCGACCGCCGAGCGCAGCGGCTCGGGATGCTCCTGTACCGTCAACTCGATGTCCTTCGCCAGCTCGATGCGATAGCGGAACGTCGGCCGGCCGCGCTCGTCCGTCGAGTAGCCCTCGAAACGCAGCGGCTGCGGCCCGGCGTGCCACTTGCCCTCGGGCAGCTTGCCGCCGAACCCGGGATCGAGCGCGCGGGCGACGAAGTCCGGCGGCTTCGTTCCCTCGCTCGTTCCCCACGGACAACCGGCCGGCGCTGTCCAAACCTTCGGCCCGAGCAACTTCGCCGGATTGCCGCCGCGATCGTTCCACACGGGAGAGACGTCGAGGAAGTTGCCCGTCCAGGCGTAGGCCAGCCGGCACGCCGCCGCATCGAAGGCGACAGAGAGACCGTCCGGATAGCCGACCGCGATGGAGCGCGAACCCGACTCCGGCAGGAAGGTGCGCAAGATTACCGCGCGATCCTTGACCGACAGCACCAATCCCTTGACGGCTGGCTCCAGTCCCTCCGGCAACGGCAGCGTCGGCCCGAGCGACAGGTACGCCCACATCGCCTCCGCCTGGGCGTCGGCGCTGCCCTTGATGACCGTCGCCAGTTGCGTCTTGCCATCCTGAAAGATTGTCGGCATCCGTGTCCCCGGCTGGATGCGCTGGGCGTTGACGAGCCAGCGCTGATACCAGTCGAAGCGGACGCGCTCGTTCATCGTCGCCAGATCGGGACCGCGTGTGCCGTGATTGGGAATGCCGGCAATGTCGTGACACGAGATGCAGCCGAACGCCTGCTTGCCGACAAGGAACCGGCCGGCGCCGACCTTCTCGCCGGTGATCGCGGCCTTGTGGATGACGTCCTTCGGCTCGGTCCCTTCGAGCGCGGCGAGCGCTTCGGGCAGCGTGCCGACATTGATCTCGCCGAACTGCGGCATGCGCAGGCCCATCCACGGCCTCGCCCTGCCTGCCTTGGTCAGCACCTCACGCAGCCAGGGCGTGCGCAGTTTGTGGCCAACTCCGGTCAATGGCGGCGGCACGACGGACTCGGCGTTCTCGGTCTTCTCGAACTTGCGCAACTGCTCGACGAGACTGCTCGCCAGCCCACCCTCGCCATCCCGGCCATGACAGCCGAGACAGTTGAACCGCCGCAGCGCGGTGGTTGCGTGATAGGCCGGCGCGGGCGATCCCGCTCCCTGCAAGCCCTCGTTGAGCGCGGCACGGACGGCGTCGCGCTCCGGCGGAGTCAGGACGAAACGGGGAGCATGGCCGCGTTTCTTCTCCTCCTCGGCGAGACAACCGCTCGTTTGCTTCTGGAGCGTCAGGTCCGCGAGTTTCGGCGCAGCGGTGAAGGCAGGCAGCGCCTTGCCTTCCGGGGCGATGGTATGGCAACTGACGCAGCCCTTCGTTGCGACGATGCGCTTACCCAGTTCGGACCACTGGTCCTCTTCGGGCAGACGCCGCAGTTGGACCTGTGCCTCCATGCCCACGAATTGCCCGATGACGAGGTCCCTCTGCGCAGCGGGCAGCGCATCAGGCAGCTTGTGGTCCTTCGGCCCGCTGGCGTCACAGAGGAAGTGAGCAAGATCCTGCGCCTCCTTCGGATCGAGCAGCATGTTCGGCATTCGGCTGGCCGGGTTGATCGCGTGCGGATTGCGCAGGAACGCGGCCAGGTGATCGGGATTCGTCTTGCCGCCCATGCCCTTGAACGGATAGAGGGCCGGCGGCGAATGGAGCAGGAACGTCCGCGATTCCTCGTCCGCCTTCATCGGCTTCTTCTCGCCGACCGTATCGTGACAGACGACACAACCGACGCTCGTGAAGAGTTGCCGGCCGCGCTGGATGCCCTGCGCCAGTTGGTCCGGCGGCGGTTTCGCTCCCTTCTCGACAAGGGGGCCGCCAAGCGAGACAAGATAGCGCATGACCGCATAGCGCTCGGCCGCTCCCTGGGCGTTGGCGTCGAACATCTCGGGCATGACGGAAGCCGGCCGCATCTTGCGCGGCGCATCGAGCCATCGATAAATCCACTCGCCATGCACGCGCTGGCCGACCTTCGACAGGTCCGGTCCCTGGCGCGGTTGCAGGCCCTTGGCGACCTTGTTGTCCGGCGCGGGCTGATGGCAGCGCGTGCAGGCGTGTTCCTCGACGAGATAGCGTCCCTGCTCGGTAAGGCGGTCGCTGCCAAGGCGCGCGGGGGCCTTGTCGGGAAGGTGGCCGACGACGTCGAACGGCAACGGCTCTTCGCGGAAGTGCTTCGATTCCCACAACAATTCGATGCGTACGCCGCCCGCGAGCCGTGTGAACTCAACCGAGAGCGGCATCACCCCCGCTTCCAGTCTTATCTCCGCGCTTTCCTTGAGCGCGGACGCATTCTCCTTCACCTCGCCGGCCAGCACTTCCTTGTCGCCGAGCTTCAGACGCATGCCGCCGAGCAGGTTGGCGCGAAAGCGATAGGTGTCGGCGCGGGTGATGTTCAGATAGCCCTGCCAGGTGACTGTTCCCCCTTCGGCATTCAGGCGCGGATGCGACGCCTCACCGGCTTTCAGGTTCAGAGCGACCGCCGGTTCAAGACGGACAATCTCAGTGCGAGTGGTGTCTCTGTGCGTGGCGATCAGACCGCGCTTGAGGTTGTCCGGATCAACCTGAGCGCGGACCGAGGCAGCACAGACAAGCACCAGGAGCATCATCGGACTGAAACTGCGCATCGTGATTGGCTCCTGAACAACAGCGCGGACAGGATCGGCCGCCTGTCCGGGATCGGTAACCGTGTCTGGATTATCCGTCTTGCGGACGCGGGACGCAAGGGCGGCGGGTTGACTTCAGCCCGGCACCCGGCAAGATGAGCAGATAAAGGAGGCACCCATGTTCGATCTCCCCGCTGTGCAGAACGCCATCCGCGAACTGGGCCTGGACGGCTGGCTGCTCTATGACTTCCGCGCCATGAACGTGCTGGCCCGGCGCGTTCTCGGTCTGAATCCCGAACACATTCTCTCGCGCCGCTGGTTCTACTTTATCCCCGCCGAGGGCGAGCCGCGGAAGCTCGTTCATCGCATCGAGTCCGGCGCTCTCGACGCCTATCCCGGCAGCAAGGCGATCTATCTGCGCTGGCAGGAACTGGAAGCCGGCGTGGCCGAACTGGTCAAGGGCGCGAAGCGAGTGGCGATGGAGTATGTGCCGCGCAACGCCAATCCCTATGTCAGCCGCGTTGATGCCGGTACGGTCGAACTGGTGCGATCTTTCGGTGTCGAGGTGCTTCCTTCCGGCGACCTGGTGCAATGGTTCGAGGCATGCTGGGATGACGAACAGGAAAAGACGCACTTCGACGCCGCCATCCACACGCGCTCGGCCTACGATGCCGCGTTTGGCTTTATCCGCGACCGCATCCAGGCCAGCAAGCCGCCGCGCGAATCGGAGGTCATCAAGGTCATCCTCGATCACTTCGAGAAGCACGGACTTGAAACCGATCATCCGCCCATCGTCGCCGTCAACTCTCACAGCGGCGATCCGCACTACGCCACGACGCCGCAGACCGATGCGCCGGTCCGCGCCGGCGACTTCGTGCTGATCGACCTGTGGGCCAAGTTGAAGAAGCCTCGGGCCGTCTACAGCGATTTGACGCGCGTCGCCTTCGCCGGCAAGGAAGTGCCGGCCCGGCAGGAAGAGATTTTCCAGATCGTGGCCCGGGCGCGCGACGCCGGGATCGCCTGTGTAAAGCAGGCGTTCGCTTCAAAGCAAGTCTTGCAGGGCTGGCAGGTGGACGACGCGACGAGGAAGGTGATCGACACGGCTGGCTACGGCGAGTATTTCTGTCATCGTACCGGCCACTCGATCGGCCAGGAGACGCATGGCAATGGGGCGAACATGGACAATCTGGAGACGCGCGAGGAGCGGCGGGTGTTGCCGCGAACGTGCTTCTCGATCGAGCCGGGCATCTATCTGCCGGAGTTCGGCGTGCGCAGTGAGGTGAATGTCTACGTTGATGCGAAGGGAGCCATCCACGTTACCGGCGGCGATCCACAGACAAGCGTGACGGCGCTTCTGGTGTGACAGGCGAGCGGCACGGCGTAAGCGTGCCGGTGAATGCATCCCCGGCGAGCGGCACGGCGTAAGCGTGCCGGTGAATGCATCCCCGGCGAGCGGCACGGCGCAAGCGTGCCGGTGAACG
>JBBSDR010000670.1:0-4885 GCA_038240465.1 Gemmatales bacterium | reverse complement strand
GACGGCGTCTTCGAGGGCATTCGCGTCTACGGCGGCAAGGTCTTCAAACTGCGCGAACACCTCGATCGCCTTTACGACAGCGCTCGCGCCATCTGGCTCGACGTCCACATGGGCCGCGAGCAACTGATCGAGGCCGTACTGGCTACTGTCAAGGCGTACGAGAAGCCGGACGGCTACATTCGCCTGGTGGTCACGCGCGGCATCGGCAGCCTCGGTCTCGATCCCTTGAAGTGTACCGAGCCGCAGATCATCATCATCGTCGATGACATCTCGCTTTATCCGCCGAAGCTGTATGAGGACGGGCTGGAGATCATCACGGCATCGACGATCCGCAATCATCCCGGGGCGCTGAACGCGCGCATCAAGTCGCTCAACTATCTCAACAACATCCTCGCCAAGATCGAGGCCATCCAGGCGGGCTGCCTCGAAGCGATCATGCTCAATCACAACGGCGAGGTGGCGGAATGCACCGCCGACAACATCTTCGTCGTCAAGAAGGGCGTGCTGCGGACGCCGCCGATTCATGCCGGCATCCTCGAAGGCATCACGCGCAACACGGTCATCGACCTCGCCAAAGCGGCGAAGGTCCCGGTTGAGGAAATCACCCTGAGCAGGCACGACGTCTACACGGCGGACGAATGCTTCCTGACGGGGACCGGCGCGGAAGTCATCCCCGTCGTCAAGGTGGATGGCCGGGTTATCGGCGTCGGCAAGCCTGGACCGATTTCGCGCCAGTTGCGCGAGCGCTTCCAGCAATATGTCCGGCAATAAAGGTGAGGATCGCCATGCTGTTGACCCCGACCGAGCCGGAGGTGTCCGCGCCGCTGCGCCGCCGGTCCTCGTGGCGCGACAAGTTCAAGGTCGCGTTTCGCGGACTCAAGTTCGGCGTTCGCGGTCATTCCAGTTTCGCCGTCCACTTCTTCTTCACGGCCCTCGTCATCGCGGCGGGCATCGTTCTGGAATGCGAGTTGTGGGAGTGGTGCGCGCTGATTGCCTGCATCGGTTTCGTTCTGACGGCGGAGTTGTTCAACAGCGCCATTGAGACCCTCTTCCGCGGCCTGGATGAGACGACGAGAGAACGCTCCTGGCCGGCGCTGGACATCGCGGCGGGAGCGGTCCTGATGGCGAGCATCACGGCCAGCGTCATCGGCGGACTCATCCTGCTGCGCCGCCTGGGCGTCTTGCTCAACTTCTCGCTGCCGTTCTGACCCATCTCCCTGCCGGTTGTACTTCCCGCGCATACACTCTGTTCATCATCCTCAGGCGCAGGAGTCCGACCCCATGCAGGCGAACATCGACTGGCTCAGCAAGAATCACGCCTCTCTCGTTCAGGATCTGGCCGACCTGGTCGCCATCCCGAGCGTCAGCACCGACGGCAAGCACCAGAAGGAGATCGATCAGTCGGCCGAACTGACCGGCGCCCAGATGAAGAAGGCCGGCCTGCAGAACGTCGAAATCCTTCGCGTCGAGGGTTCCAACGCCTACGCTTACGGCGAATGGATCGACGACCCGAAGAAGCCAACGGTCTTCCTCTACGCTCATCACGACGTTCAGCCGGTGCATCAGAAGGACGTCGACGAGGGACGCTGGCATACGGAGCCGTGGAAACTCACGCCGAAGGAAGGCCGGCTCTATGCGCGTGGATCCGCCGACGACAAGGGGGCCATCACCGCTCAACTCGGCGCGATCGCGTCGTTCCTGAAGACGTCGGGCAAGCTGCCGGTCAACGTCAAGATGGTTGTCGAGGGAGAGGAAGAGGTTGGATCCAGTACCTTGATGACGTTCTTCAAGCAGTACCGGAAGAAGATCGAGTCGGACGTCATCGTCGTCTGCGATACGGAGAACATCGAGAGCGGGCTGCCGAGCATCACCTACGCCTTGCGCGGCATCGTCGCCTTGAACGTCAAGGTCGAGAGTTCGACGACGCCGGTCCACAGCGGCATGGCGGGCGGCGCCCTCGCGGACTCGGCCATCGCCCTGAATGTGATCCTGGCGCGTCTCTACTGGGGCAAGAAGGAGTTGCCGGTGCCGGGACTTTACGACGGCGTCCGCAAGATGACGCCCGCGGAGCGCGAGATGCTGTCGCGCCTGCCCGGCGACGAGACGATCTGGCGCAAGGTCTGTGGCATCTTGCCCGGCGTCAGCATGGCAACGGAGGAGGGCGTTCATCCCTACGAGCAGACGTGGCGCAAGCCGGCGGTTACGGTGATTGCCCAGGAGGCCAGCTCGATCGGCCAGGCGTCGAACCAGGTGCTGCCGCGGGCCGAGGCAATTGTCAGTTGCCGGATCGTGCCGGATCAGGACCCCGATCAGGTGTATCAGGCGCTGAAGAAGTATCTCGAAAAGGACCCGCCGTGGGGCGTCAAGGTGACCATCACACCGGCGGGCGGCCCGGTCAAGTGGTGGATGACCGATCCAACGGGACCGGCGTTCGAGGCGGCGATGTCGGCCATGAAGGCGGGCTTCGGCAAGGACCCGGTGGGCATCGGCTGCGGCGGTACGATCGGTTTCGTCGGCCCTCTCGCGGACCTCCTTGGCGGCGCCCCGGCCCTGCTGCTGGGCATCGAGGACCCGCACAGCAACGCCCATGCCCCGAACGAGAGCCTGCATGAGGACGACTGGAAGAAGCTGATGGCGTCGCTGTCGAACCTGTTCGGCAACCTCGGCAATTTGCCGGGCGGCAAGGTGAAGTAATTCCGGTTAGCCGCGACGCGAGTCTTCGAGCGGAGCGCGTCCAGCGTTCTCGCGCCACACGCTCTTGGTTAGCCGCGCCGCGAGTCTTCGAGCGGAGCGCGTCCAGCATTCTCGCGCCACGCGCTCCGCTCCGAGGACTTCGCGTCGGGGCTAACCGCACTGTCATTTGGGTTTCTTGTCCTTGCCGAAGTCGCGTCTGGGTCCCTTGTCCTTGTCGATCTCGTCGTCCCAGTCGGAGCCGAGAACCTCGTTGCCGGCGGGAGTGATGGCGGCCCGCAGCGTCTCCTCGCTCAGTTTCGCTGAAAGGGAGTGGACGGCGCCATCCGCTGTGACGCAGAGACCGGACTTGGCGTAGTGCCGGCCGATCTGCTTCAGCGGCGAGACCCGCGCCGAGTAGGCGATGTCTCCCGGCGCGGCCCAGTGGACCGGTTCGGCTGCCTCGACGATCAGGATTGTGTTTGAAGTGCCATCCGTGAACGAGACCGGATAGCGGGCCATCCGGTTGGGTGCCGACAGCGTACCGGCCCCCTCGAAGATCTGGAAAAACGTCATGTTCTCGGGAGCCTTGACGCCGGGAAGCGCGAACGCCTTGGGCATCTTCGAGAGCAGCGGTTTGTTGTGTTTGCTGTCCCAAGGCTCATCGAGCTTCAGCTTCCGATACAAGTCTCCCTCGCCAAGGTTCGGCAGCATCAGTACCCGCCAACTGTAGAGCGGTTTGCCGTCTTTCGAGTAGACGATCGAGGAGGGCATCGGGCCTTCGTTGTCGTCGGCTGTTTTGATGAGGCACAGCGCCAGTCGCTTGAGATTATTCATGGCCGTGGCCCGATTGGCGGCGAGATGCATGCGCGGAGCAGCCTCCGCGACAACCGCCTTGACCAGTTTGTCGTCAAGGGTCGCCTTCACGCTCACCTTGACCGTCGAGCCATCTGTCTTGATGGCGGCCTCGTTGAGCGCCAGCCGGAGCGGGTCCATCAGCTTGCCGATCGTCGATTCCGCTTTCGGATCGCTATTCTCCCGCACCTGGTCCTCGATCATCAGCAATCCGCCGCGCGCCAGCATCAGCGACACGCGAATTGCATCCTGGGCCTGTTCGGCAGTGCGAGCGTTGGGGAACTCGAGCGTGCCATCGAGGCGTGCCTCCTCGCCAAGGTCGGCGGTGAACAGGCCGTGGCGCGTGCTGGCGAGCGGCTTGAAGTTGTAGAGGAGCATCGCGGTGAACACGTCGAACCGAGCCATTCGCGAAATGGACTGTTCCGCCTCGCGCGTCATTTCCTCCGGAATGTGGAAGCCGAGCGTGACGTGATGCCGGCCCGCCCTGGAGCAGACGTCCTGGAGCGGATGCTTCTCGCCGGGCTTTTCTGCCTTGTCGATGAAGTGCATGACGCCGCGCGCGTCGCCGACGACATAGGTGCGGTCCGTCAGGAAATAGACCGACGCCGCCCACGGAGCGACATTGCCCTGCTCCCTCTCGTCGGCCTGGAAGCCCTCTTTCTTGATACGCTTGTCCCTGGGAATCGCATCATCCTTGAAGCCCTTGTCTCTGGAGCGAAACTTGACGTCATCCGCGTAGAACTTCTTGCCCTTGTATGTCTGCTCGACCGAGCGAGCTGCGACTGCCTCGCGCACCTTGTCGGGGTCGAGGTCTTTCCGCGTGGTGATGACATGGAGGGACCAGCGTTCGCCGCCGAGAAAGGCCAGGCTGTCGATCTGCGCCAGCGGGGCGCCGAACGTGTGGCGTGCTTCCGCCTTGTCTCCCAGCAACGGCAGGCCGGCCTGGACAAGGTCCTTGTTCAGCAGAGCGGCCACATTGACGTGCAGGACGACAAACGCATCGGGTGGAATGAGTCGCAGTTCGGCCGGCGGATCGGCGGGAACCGGCGCATAGCGGGCCGCGCTGGAGCCAGGCTGGCAGAGCAGCAGGGCCAGCAGGCCGGCGACAAGCACTCCGGGAAGCAGCAGCTTACGCGGACGCAGTGGGATGACGAAGACGGTCCCCTGAGGATGACGCATGGCGAGTTCTCCTTGCAGCAGATGGGGAAACAGACAGGAAACGCAGCATCAGTCTACGCGATCGTCGTGACCCGATCCACCGTTTGATGTGCTAGCTTGGCGAGCCGGGAGCGTGAGCGACCGGAGTCTTCGCAGCGAGCCGGGAGCGTGAGCGACCGGAGTCTTCGCCACACTCCGGTCG
>JBBSDR010000669.1:0-4895 GCA_038240465.1 Gemmatales bacterium | reverse complement strand
GGGGACATGTCGATTATGAGCACGTGCCTGACGTTGACTACCAGCTCGACTTTCCTGAGTTCAGCGGCGACGACTTGCGTCATCAATGGTTGCCTGTTCCCGGCAGACTCGTGTTGGCCAGGGAAGGCCGACTCGTTCCCGACGTCTGGGCCGGTCTGCGCGGCGAGGCCGATGCCGGCGAGGGCATCGTCACCGCGGCAGGGCTGGCTGCGTTCCTGAAGAAACGGCTGGACAGGAAACTGCCGGCCTTCCGCATCGTGCAAGGCGATGGGCCTGACTATCCGCTGGTCGTCAACCCCGCTGTGTGCCGCAAGCCACCCAGGCTGGTTCCCCTGCCGCGAGAATCGGCAGAACAGTACGCGGAGAGGATCCTCGACATGTGCGAGGTCGTTCACGAGGTGCATTACCTCCAACCGGACACCGCTCGCCTGCTCGACCTGGGAATCCGCGGGTTTTACGATCGACTGCGCGAGCCGATGCCGGATGAGATTGCCCGGCGTATCAAGCAGGTGAAGGACCTGAACAAGGAAGCCCGAAAAGAGTTGCTGGCCGACGTGCGTCAGCGTCTGGGAAAGCGCCCGGACCTGGCAGAAGAGAAGGACGTTCGCTTGACGATGCAGGAGATGCTGAAACAGTTCGACCAGTGGTCCGGCTGTGTTCGCGATGATTCTGTTTGTGTGTTCGGTCCAAACTTTGCCGGCATCGGCCTGCAAGTTTGCAAAAGCGCGGCCACGAACTATCTCGAAGTGGTCGCGCCTCTCTGGAACAGTCCCGCCCACAAGGCAGGCCTCAGGCCCGGCGACGTCATCACCCATATCACCCGGGTCACGGACGCGGTGGGGAAGCCCTTCCCAATGCCCGAGGAGGAATCGACGCGGGAGTTATCTCTTGCAGAATGTGTCAATCAGTTACTCGGCAAGCCCGGCACACGGGTCACTGTGACCATCGAGCGCGCCGGCGAAAATCAGCCTCGCGTTGTCGAGGTCGTCCGAAAGCATGTGGAGCTTGAATCGGTGTTTGGCCTGCGGCGAAGGGACGATGGAAGCTGGGATTACATGCTCGATGCGGAGAAGAAGCTTGGCTATGTCCGCATCTCGCAGTTCGCGCGGTACACGTCGAGGGACATGGAAACTGCCCTCGAACGGCTCCAGAAGGACGGCGCGAAGGGACTGGTCCTCGATCTGCGTTTCTGTCCGGGCGGGCTTCTGGTTGGTGCTCGGGGTGTGGCCAGCCTGTTCCTCAAGCAAGGCGTCGTCGTGACTATCGAGGCAGCCGGCGACAAAATCGAGGTGCTGAAGGTGGAGCCGGGCAAGGTTCGCTTCGACGGGCCGCTCGTTGTGCTGATCAACAAGGAAACCCAGTCGGGGGCAGAGTTGCTCGCGGCCTGTTTGCAGGACCACAAACGCGCGGTGATCGCCGGCGAGCGTTCTTTCGGCAGCGCCTTTGTTCAGAATAACGAGTTCATCGGCGGCAACGTCCTGACCCTCACTTCCGCCGTGTTCCTGCGGCCCAATGGCAAGACCTGGATGACCTGGCAAGATGGCGAAGCCGGCGTGACTCCCGACAAGGGCTTTGAGGTACGGCTGTCACGCCGGGAGCGTGAAGAACTGTGGGAGCGTCTGCGCAATAGCGAGAACCTGCCGCCGCCGGTCAGCGCGGACTTCAAGGACGTTCAACTCGAAAAGGCGCTGGAGCAGTTGCACCGCTCACAAAACCGCTAGGAAGTTGTTTCGTTCTCGACCAGCCCCGAGCGCAAGCGAGTGGGTTCTCTCGCAAGGCCCCCTCACTTGCGCTCGGGGCTGGTCCGTACTGAAAACGCGTCTCAGCCGCAAGCGGCGAGGAAGACGTCTTGCTTCCATCCCGCCAGGATGGATACCATCCGCGTCAATGGAACGGACTCCACAACCTCCCGGTGTTCCGGGCGATAGCCGGCTCTGGCTGTTGCCCCTGATCGGCGTCCTCGTCTGGCAGGGCTGGATGACCCTTCAGCTCTTCGGACTCGACGATCCCTGGACCAGTCTGCGCGATGAGCGCCCCATTCTGTCCGGCCGCCATCCCTTGCACCTGTATCACGGCTACCTTGGCGCCCGTGCCTTCCTGCACCACGGCAGCACTTCCTGTTACGATCCGTCCTTCCAGGCCGGCTATCCCAAGACTCCCGTCTTCGATGGAGGCAGCCGGCCCGCGGAACTGTTCCTCTGCGCCACCGGCGGCAAGTATCGGCCCGACGTCTACAAGATCGGCCTCGCGGTCTGCTGCCTGCTCGTGCCGTTCGCCTTCGTTATCGCGGGACGCGGCGCGGGACTCAACCGCCGGGCCGTCTTTCTGACCGTCGTCCTCGGCCTGCTCGTCTGGTGGGGTGGACCCTGTCAGACGGCCCTTCACGAGGGCAACCTCGATATGCTGCTCGCCAGTCTGGCGGTGCTGGTCCTGGCCGGGCTGCTGATTCGCTTCGACCGCAAACCGGGAGGGCGCGCCTGGGTCGGGCTGCTGCTGTCCGGCTTCCTCGGCTACCTCTTTCATCCGCTGCTGCTCGTGCTGCTGCTGCCGCTCTTTCTCATCTACTACCTCAGCGTCGGCGCGCGCCATCGCATGGTCTGGAGCGTGCTGCTGCTGGGCGGCTGGTTCCTCGCCGTCGGCGCCAACTACTTCTGGCTGCGCGACTGGGTCCGCTACTGGTGGCTGCTCGTGCCGCCGAGTCCCGGTGAATTGCTGCTGCCGCATCGCACCTTCGCCGCCCTATGGCGCGCCTCGCTCTGGGGAGACGACCTGGATCGGACGCTGACCCTTCTGCTGCTCCTGCTCGGCTTCGCGGGCGCGATCGTCCTGAACCAGCGCGGCGACCGTCCGGCGGCGCGTCTGTTCGGGCTGGGAACGCTGGCAATGGTCTTGCTGGCGGTCGGCGGCGTCCTCAACTATGAGTTGGGCCGATTCGGAGCGGCGACCCTGCTGATCCCGGGACTCTTCTTCTCGCTGCCGCTGGCCGCTCACGCCCTCGAGTCAGGCTGGCGTCTGCTTCATGCCTGGACTCGACAGTTCTGGAAGTCGGCTGGCCTTGTCGCTGCGGCACTGGGCGGAGTGCTGCTGATTCCCGGCGTCTGTCCGTCCGTGGT
The DNA here is from genome assembly GCA_038240465.1 of Gemmatales bacterium. Classification (GTDB taxonomy): domain Bacteria; phylum Planctomycetota; class Planctomycetia; order Gemmatales; family Gemmataceae; genus JBBRIK01. Next base: position 1,782 of record JBBSDR010000669.1, on the reverse strand, counting down.
CGAGCATGTCACGAGAGTGGAGCCATTCGCCCTCGGGCTGACCGCGGAGCAGGAACACATCGTCCTGACGCTCAAGGAGCAGACGAAGACGTCGGCCCGCATCCTGTGGGAGACACCCCCGGGCAACGCGCTGGGGTCCGGCTGGACGACGCTGCTGCCGCTGCTGACCGGACGCAGTTACGTCGGCGGACTGGCCGACGGCGGCATCGAACATACGGCGCACAGCCTGACCCGGCAGACCCTCGGCGGCCGGCCCCTCGTGGACTGGACAGACAAGGAATTGGCGGAGTATTGCCGGCTCTACAACATCGGCTGGATTGTCTGCTGGACGAAACCGACGGCCGAGCGATTCCTGCGCTGGACCGGCGAGCGGCCTGTCGCCGTCCTGGGGCCGGAAGGCGAGGGCATCCTGCTGGCGCTGAAGCGGGAACACTCCTTCATCCTCAAGGGCAAGGCGCGCTGGCTCGGCGCGGAGATGAGCCAAATCCGCCTGGCCGACGTGCAGCCGGAGAATGGCGAGATCATCCTCAGTTTGCATTACCAGCACGGACTGGCCGCATCGCCGGGACGGGTGGTCGTCAAAAGCGACAAGGACGATCCGGGCGAGGACATTCCGTTCGTGCGTCTGCTCGTCGAGGCGCCGGTGGCGCATCTGACGCTGGTCTGGCAGAAGTGAGAGCTTCTTCCAGGGTCAAGCATTCACTTGCCGGCAAGGTCCACCGAGACGAAACTCGCTCCGACGTCGTAGAAACCGGGGGTCAACTCGGCACAGCGAACGATCCGTGCCTGGAGCCGCAGCGGCGCACCATCGCCCTGCGGCAAGGAAATGACGACTATCTCCAGCGGCAGGGCGGCCGTGCTGATAAAAGCCATGCCGCTCTTGGAGAGGTCGCGAGCAAAGCCGACGAGAGGGGCCGATCCAGAAGAACGGCTGATCTCGATTCGCTCGGTGTAGGTCTCGCGCCGATGAATACGGCGTTCCTCTACCGTCCGCGGCGGCAGCCGGCGCCGCTGCAACAGCAAATCGACCGCTTCCTCGACGGCGGGATGGTCTTCTCCCGGCTGCGGTTGCGGCTCGCGATTGAGCAGGAAACGACAACCCAGTTCGACCATGCCCGCGCCAATGGGCTGACAGTGCTGGACCTCGGCGTGGTATTGCCTCTTCTGTCCATCGAACTCAATGACCAGGAGAACGCGATCCGACGTCGCCAGTTGAGACTGCAGCAGACCGATGCCGCCGGGCGACAGGTTCTGAGACACCGCGTCATAGGCCGCCGGCCAATCGACGGAGCCATCGGAGCGGATGGGCGCGACGCGAATCGGCTGCTGCATGCGTTCGCGCGGCTGGCGGCGTTTCTCGAGGCCGTTGCTGCGATAGAGCGTGAGCGTCACGCGCCGGCCTTCCCGATCGTAGACCACCTCATCGACGAAGGCCCGCATCAGCAGGATGCCCCGGCCGCTGGCCAACCAGAGCGATTCCTCGTTCGGCTCGCGTTCGAGAAAGCTCTTGAAATCGAAGCCGGCGCCCTCGTCGGTGAAGCTCCAGCAGCAGCGGTCGGGATCGTGATCGACGTCGATGGTAACTTGCCGGCCGGAGTAGTGCGGATCGGCCGTGCGTTCGGCCAGGGCGCGGGCGAAGGTGTCGTCGTCGCGTTCCTTCAGCGACGAGTCCAGTTCGAGATTGCCAGGCACGACGGCGTTGGTCAACGCCTCGTGCAGGGCCAGCACCAGTTTGCCGGCGCGCGAGTCATGACAGGCCCCGCACAGGCAGGCTTTCTGCTT
>JBBSDR010000668.1:0-4900 GCA_038240465.1 Gemmatales bacterium | reverse complement strand
GTCCGCCCAGTTGGCCAAAGGCCGCGGCGGCATGCCGGCGAACCTCATCGTTGATGTGCAGCAAGGCGCGGCGCAGTTCCTGCGCCGCCGCGCCGGCGACCTCGCCCAGTTGGCCCAGCGCCATGGCCGCCTGGACGGCGACGACGGAATCGGGATCGGCCAGGGCGCGGGCCAGCGCCGGCACGCTCTCCGTCGCCGCCTCCGGACCGAGCCGTCCCAGGGCATGAGCGGCGCGGGCGCGGACGTTATCGCTGGGATCGCGCTGGAGGACCTGTACCAGGGACGGGGCTGTCCGGGCCGCGCCGGGACCAATCACGCCCAGCGCATCGGCGGCGCGGGCGCGTTCGAGGTCGTCGGCGCTGGACAGGTCATCGACCATCTGCGGCGCGGAAGAGGCGTCGAGCTGGCCGATGGCGCTGATCGCTTCCGCGGCGGCTGTCCGCACGGCCTCGTCTTCGTGCTGCACCAGTGGGATGATGCGGAGTACGCCCGGGGCGGCCGTCTTGCCCATTTTCTTCAGCGCCCGCAGCACCGGCACCAGGACCGTCGGCACGGGCGGTTCCAGAAGTTGCAGCAGCGCGGCGAGCGTCTCCTTCTCCGGTCCTTTCACATGGCCCAGCGCCACGGCAGCGGCGGCCCGCAAGGAGTGGTCCTCCTCGCGGGCTAGCTCGAACAACTCGGGCGCTGCGCTGGTCGCCTCGGCGCCAAGCCCCGACAGGGCGACGGCGGCCCGCAGCCGCACCTCGCGTTCGCTGTCGTGCAACAGCCTTCGCAACGCCGTCACGCACAGGACGACGGGATCGACGCTTTTGGGTGTCTTCACTTCCTCGCGCCGGCGGAGCAACCGGAGCCAGCGCCGCCGCGACGTCGAGGTCCGGCCCAGCGACCACTTCTTGCGCAGCGCGGCCGGTCCCAGACCGGTGATTTGCTCGAGCGCGACGACCAGGCACAGGCGGACCTCGGGGCTGGGGTCCTCGACCGCCGAGGCCAGTTCTTGCAAGGCCCACCAGGCGTGCAGATGTCCCAGCGAGGCGAGGGCGACGGCGCGCACGTCGGCGATCGGCGAGACGAGACCGCGGCCCAGCAGCGGGACAGCAGCCGGGCCGATCTCCGCGAGGACCTGGGGCAGCAAGGCACGCTGTTCCGCGCTCAGCGGCGCGACGGCCTCGATCGAGGCGAGCAGGACCGGCACGACGTCCGGCCCCTGCTGTTTGAGCAGGTCGGCGGCGCGGCGCTGAATCGGCTCGTAGGGACTCCACAGGTCCTGCACCGACTCGCCCAGCAGCCGGCCATGCCGCACCAGCGACACCAACTGCTGCAACAGGACGAAACTGAAGAACAGCCGGAAGGACATCAGCAGCGTCGAGGCCGGCCACTTGATCGGCCGGACGAAGGCGATCCCGGCCTCGCCCGACCTGTTGGCCTGGTCGAGCAAATTGACGATGGAAGCGAGGTTGATCAGAGTGTAGGCGAGGAAGTCGCTGTAACTATCGGTCTTCGTGTGCGGCGTCTTCCCCAGGTAGCGGGCGAACAGGCTGGGTTTGTCGTAGGGGGAATGCGTGCCGAAGTCGTACCATTCCTGGCCGATCGACTGCGACAGGCCGAGGTTCAGCAGCGAGAAGCCGCTGATACAGGCGAGGATGGCGATGACGAGCAGGGCATAGCCAACCCGGTCGCCGTGCTTGGTCAGGCCCTCGACGAGGTACTGGCCCTTGACGGGACTGTGCAGCACCTTGTAGCCGCGGCTGACCTCGTACCGTTCGGTGTCGATGAACATGTACGCCAGAACGGTGATGGCGCCAACGGTCAGCACGATGGCGCCGATGAGGGCGGTCGGAATGGCCGGCATGTCGAACGGCCAGCGCAGCAGATGAATGCCAGCGAGGATGCCGGCGAGGGCCTGCCAGGGAGCGCCCGACAGCCAGCGGTCCCAGAGGCGATAGCCGCCCCGGACGCACGCATTGGCCAGCCCGAAGACCGTCCGCAGCAGCAGGCCGAGCGCGCCGGACTGGTACATCAGGCCGGCGAACACGCCGGCTCCGGCGAAGGCGGCCAGGACCAGCGTGGCGGAATAGGGAGTGACCGATGCGGTAATCATAAGTGAAAGACGATGTCCGAAGGACGAAGAACGAAGGACCACGGTTCCGGACGCGGTCTCCTTGCGTACTTTGTACTTCGTCCTTTGTACTTCTTCACGGGCGCGAGTTCCCGGGACCGTTCTTTTTCTTGTGGGCCGTCTGTGCCGGCACTGCCGTGCCGGGGCCGGCGTCCGTATTGATGAAACAGCGCCAATCGGGCGAAGGTAGAGACATACTGCGAGCGGCTATCGCCTGGCCGGTGGCGGTCTGGCTGGACGTTCTCGGTTTCCTATTCGGGCGGGCTGCTCTCGCGCCGCGATCCAGATCGGTCTCCGCGGCGTACAGATCCAGGAGAGAGGACCGGTTCGCCCGGTGGCCCTCTGTTAGACACTCGCCAACGGATCGTCTTTCGTTACCATCGTGTTCTGTTATTCACTCAAAAAACTCTCATGCTCTCTTCATCAGGCCCTCGCTACAATGGAGATAGTGGGAGGATGGGACAAGACTGAGCCGAGGAACGAAGCCCCTGCCCCGGATGGGCAGCCGAACGGACCTTTTTCACGGTGTGTGCCGTGGCTTTCTCTCCACCTCTGCATTGCCCGGCAGGAGGTAGTTCATGGACAGACCGATCCCGCGCGCCGCCGCACCCCGTGAGAAAGTCTCACAAGCGCCATCGACCTTGCCCGAGGTCAACGAATTGAGCCGGACCGATTCGGACCTGACGCTCAACACCGGGGACGCCTCGTCCTCGCCGGCGCAAATCATCCTGGGCGATTTCGAGTTGGGTGAGAAGATCGGCGCCGGGGCCATGAGTTCGGTCTACCGCGCCCGGCAGATCAGCAAGGACCGTCCCGCGGCCGTCAAGGTCCTCCGCCGTCAACTCGCCGCCGATCCGAACTTCCTGCGCCGCTTTCTGCAAGAGGCGGACTCGATGGCCCGGCTGCGGCATCCGAACATCATCCGCAGTTACAGCGTCGGCAAGCAGCAGGGCTATCACTACATCGCCATGGAACTGGTCGAGGGTTCCAGCGTCGGCGACTGGCTCTTCAAGAAGGGCCGGCTCAGCATTGGCGACGCGGTCCACATCGCCCTGGCCTGCGCCCGCGCCCTGCAGCACGCTCACCAGAACGGACTGATCCATCGCGACGTCAAGCCGGACAATCTGCTGCTGACTCGCGACGGCCGAATCAAGCTGGCCGACATGGGCCTGGCGCGTGTACTCCTCGAGGAAGACACGATCGCCACCCAGGACGGCCAGGGAGCGGGGACGCCCCTGTATGTCGCGCCCGAACAGGCCCGCGATGCGCGTGAGGCCGATTCCCGCAGCGACCTGTACAGCCTCGGTTGCACGCTCTACCTGATGCTGACCGGCGAGGTCCCCTTCAAGGGCAACAAGTCACTCGACATCGTTCTGGCGAAGGTCGATGGCGGGTTTACGCTTCCCAGCGTTCTGGTTCCCGAGTTGCCGGAGTGTCTCGACGACCTGGTGGCGATGCTGCTGGCGCCGCACCCCGACGACCGCTACCAGAGCGCCACGGACCTGATCATAGATCTGGAGCAACTGGGCCTGGCATCCCCGGCGCTGACGTTTCTCGGTGGTTTCGCCGATTCGGGCGAGGTGGGCCGCACAGAGGGCGAGGCCGCGGCACCGGTCCTCGACGCCACATTGCAGGCCGAGAAGCGCTGGTTCGTGCAGTGGCGAACGCCGAGCGGCGAATGGGAGTTGCGCCGCTACACGGCCCGGCAGGTGCTGGAGGAACTGCAGGACGAGGCGTTTGCCCGGACGGCGCAGGCGAGCCTGTATCGGGACAATTTCCGTCCGCTGGCCGAGATGTCCGAGTTCCACGATGCCGTCGTCGGCCGTCTGGAGCAATGCCGCGAGGCGGAAGTGACGGCCGCCTCGCTCGAACAGATGCGGGCCGGCGCGGGAGGCCGCGGCCGCTTGCTGGTGGTGGGACTGCTCGGTTTGCTGGGCGTCGCCGCCGGCGTTGGGTTCTGGCTGACGCATTGGCGGCAGTTCAGCGTGTTGCCGCTTGCGGCTTAGCGGATCGCCCGCTAACGCCCGCTAAGCCGCAAGCGGCGGGAAGTTTTTCGCCGTCGGTCCTTAGCGGTCTTCCCCCTACGCCGCAAGCGGCAAAGCTCATGTCACGGGGCCGAGGAAGCGGCGCAGGAAGCCGACCGCGCCATCAATGTCGGCAATGCGGTTGTCTCCGCTCTCGCGTTCGATGGTCAGCCAGCCGCGATACTCGACTTCCTCAAGCATCTCCAGAAACCCCATCCAGTCGATGTCCCCATGTCCGACGGCCACTTCCTGAGCAGCACGGCTGACACGCGATGCGCGCGCGTCCTTGGCGTGAACGTGAAAGATCTTGCCTTGCAACGCGCGGGCGCTTTCCAGCATGTCGAAGCCGTTGATCAGCAGGTTGGCCGGATCGAAATTGACTCCCAGGCTACCGGTGTCGAAGCGGTCGAGGTAAGCACGCAGGGCCTTGCCGGATTCGAGGCCGGTCTCGAGAGCGAGCAGGACGCCGATACGGTCGCCGTTCCGGGACAGTTCCGTCAGCGCCTCGTTGAGCAGAGCGGCGCGCGGGCTGTCGGCCTCGTCATCCGTGGGGGCCTTGCCTGCCTCGATGACGACCAGGCGAGCGCCGAGATCGTAGCTGAGTTGCATTACCTTGCGGACGTATTCCAGGCGCTGCTGCTGGTCCTCGGCGCTATCGAGTCCGCGCCGCAGGGGACAACCGAGCGCGGTCAACTCGACGTTGTGCGTCCGCAGCAAATGGCGAAACTCGCGCCGACCCGTCTCGGTCAGGCGCGTGGGC
>JBBSDR010000667.1:0-4900 GCA_038240465.1 Gemmatales bacterium | reverse complement strand
TTCGTCTTCCTCGTGGTCTTGGACATGGGACTTCTCCTGCTTGCGGTTATTGTTGATGATGGTTGTTGGAGCGGCCCGTGGTCGGGGCCGCTGGGACTGAGTATAGGCAAATCCGTCTGGTTCCTTCCGTCGTCATTCACCCCCTTCCTCGCTGACCCCGCACCGTTGCAAGACCCGCCAGAAGGTAGTCCCGCTCTGGCCGGTGGACGCCTGCCACATGACGACCTTCTCCGACCAGGGAAGCGGTTCGCCGTTGATTCGGCGTGCTTCAACTTCCTGCTGACGCAGGGCGGCTTCCTTGTCGATCTTGCCGACGACCCGGCGAACGACGGCCACGGTCGTTCCGGCCTGTTGGGCGACACCGGCCAGGGAGAGGCCACCGGCCCGTAGTTGCCGGATGTGGTCTGACGGCGTAGAGTTGCGGAAGGTGACTGTTAGGCCGAACAGGCTTGCTGTGAAATGAAAGACAGTATTAGCCGTGCGGCTATCTCGGCGATCCGCGTCATCAATTCAAGTCCAGTCCTATGCAGATCGAGAGTGACCAGCGCGATGGGTGGCTCGCGCGACTCGACTCCGCTAAAGGGCCGCTGATGGGAACAGGGTGAGTTCGCGAAACACCAGGCAATCAGCCGCGCTCACGCGCAGTGCGGAGAGAGCCTCGCCGATGCGGCCGGAATGCCATCACGGGACCATTGCCGGACCAGAGAGCGTTGGATACATTCAGATAAATCCACACCGACGAACAAACGTGGTGTTTCTTGCTACAACCCAGGCAGTGTTACTCCGCGGCCTGCCGACGCACCTGCCTATTCAATCCCCAAGAACACTGGGCGACCGGCGCCCACGGAGGAGCTGAGAATGATTTGTCCGCGCCTGATGTTGGCTCTTTGCGTACTCAGCGCGTCCCCCCTGGCCGCTCGCGCCGACGAACTGCAAAAACTCCGCAGCCGCGGCGCGGAGGTCTTCTACCTTGATGCGGACCTTCGAGGCGACTACGCCAAGATGAAGCCCCAAGCTCTGCCCGAGTCGCGGCGAAAGGGTGCCAAGGCGAACGCCGTGGCGTTCGACTGGTCCACCGTGCTGTCGCGGCCCTACAGCTACACGCAGAAGGTCACTCCCTATTGCTGGGCTTTCGCCTCGGTCACCGCCCTCGAATGGAACTGGGCCTTCCGCAACGGCGGCAACGCACCGGTCCTCGCCGTCCAACCGATCATCGACCGCTCGCAAAAGGAAGGCGGGGCGCCTCTGGCCGCCGCCATGGAAGTCCTCCTGCAACAAGGCACCTGTCCACTGAACGCCTACCCCTACACCGGCAAGCCAGCCAAGGTGCGCGCGAACGCTCCACTGATCTATCGCATCATCGCCTGGGGACCGGTTCTGCCCGGGAAGGAGATCGCCACGCCCGTTCAGATCAAGCAAGCGCTCGTCGAGAATGGTCCTGTCGTGGCCAACGTCCACGCAACCCCGCAGTTTGAAGCCTACAAGGGTGGCGTCTTCCGGGAGCACTTCAAGGTGGCGGAGGGCAAGCCCCTGGTGAATCACTCCGTCGTGATCGTCGGCTGGGACGACCGCCGGGGGCAAGGCGGCTGCTGGAAAGTTCAGAACTCCTGGGGCCCAAAATGGGGCGAAGGCGGCTACATGTGGATCGAGTACGGCTGCAACAGCATCGGCCAGGAAGCTACCTGGGTACGGGCGCAGTCGATCCACTACCAACTGCCCGCGAACACCCAGAAGCAAATCACGGGCGAGATCGCCCCCTTTCACCGCTGGCCGCAGGCCGTTGCCATTGCTCCTCCCGCGGCCGTCGTGACCAAGGCCACGCCGGCGGAGGCCGTCAAGTTGCTGGGGAAACGCATCGAGGTGCAGTTTCAGGTCAAGGGCTTCACTCTCGTGCAGCCCTCCGGCGACATTGAAATGCGGTCGGAAGAAGACCCGCAAAACGAAAACTGTCTGAGCGCCCGTCTCCTGAAGGCGGAACTCAAGAAGTTTCCGATTCAGGAGGAGAAGGAAATCCTGAAAGCCTACGGCCGCAAGGAGATTCGCATTCGCGGTTCGATCCAGCCGGTTTCGTCGCAGAATCGGACCAAGCTGATCGTCGAGGTTGGCGATCCGAGTCAGATCGAGATCGTCGAATGACCTGCTCCGGACGAGCAGGTCCTGATGGGGACAATGCACCCGGAACAGAGGGAGAGCGCGAAACGCCAGGCAATCAGCCGCTCTCGCGCTGTTCTTTCTTGCGATTGTCGTTGTGGGGAGGTAGAACGTGAGGAGGTGAACTCACGTCTCCCTGGTGGATGCGCGGATGCTTGCCAAGTTAAACACCTTCGCCCTGGTCGGCATCGACGGCGTTCCCGTCGAGGCGGAAGTCGATACCGCGCCCGGCCTGCCCAAGACTGTCCTCGTCGGCCTCCCCGAGATGGCGGTGCGCGAGAGCGTCCATCGCGTCGAACGCGCCCTTGCCAATCTCGGCTATCAGCGCCATTCCGGCCGAACCGTCATCAACCTCGCTCCCGCGGACCTTCCCAAGAGCGCCGGCGGCTTCGATCTGCCCATCGCTCTCGGCCTGCTCGTCGCCACGGGACAGATCCTGCCGGAGCAGTTGCGCGACTTCGCTTTCGTCGGCGAACTGGCCCTCGACGGCAGCGTGCGGCCGATCAAGGGCGCGCTATCGATGGCGATGGCCGCCGCGCAGCAAGGGATTCCAAGACTGATGGTCCCCGCGGCCAACTCGCGCGAGGCAGCCGTCGTCAAGGAAGTCGCGATCCATGCCGTTCATTCCCTCGCCGACGCCGTGGGCCTGCTCAACGGCGCGCTGCCACTCGAAGCCGCGTCGGCCGGGATAGAGGAGATTTACAGCAAGCTCAACAGCTACGACGTCGATTTCTCCGACGTGCGCGGCCAGGAGAGCGCCAAGCGCGCCCTTGTCGTCGCGGCAGGCGGCGGCCACAACGTGCTGATGATCGGCAGTCCGGGGACGGGCAAGTCGATGCTGGCGCGACGGCTGCCGACGATCCTGCCTCCTCTGATCCCCTCCGAGAGCCTGGAGACAACGCGGATTTACAGCGCCATGGGCCGGCTCAGCGCCGACGAACCTCTGTTGCGTCAGCGGCCGTTTCGTTCGCCGCACCACACAATCAGCGATGCCGGCATGGTCGGCGGCGGCAGCACACCCTCGCCGGGTGAGATCAGCCTCGCCCATCATGGCGTGCTGTTTCTCGACGAGTTGCCGGAGTTCAATCGCCGCAGCCTGGAGGTCTTGCGTCAGCCGCTCGAATCGGGCCACGTCACCATCTCGCGAGCGCTGCACTCGACGACCTTTCCAGCACGATTCGTCCTCGTCGCGGCGATGAACCCGTGTCCGTGCGGCTATCTCGGCGACCCGCGTCATCAGTGCAAGTGCAGTCCGATGCAGATCGAGCGTTACATGAGCAAGGTGAGCGGTCCCTTGTTGGATCGCATCGACCTGCATCTGGAGATTCCGGGCGTGCCGTTTGAGGAGTTATCATCGAAGGCGGATGGGACGAGCAGCGAGATCATGCGCGAACAGGTCCGCAAGGCACGGCAAGTGCAGACGGAGCGCTTCGGCGTGGATTCGGGCAACCTCAACAGCCGGATGAGTACGCGCCAGTTGCGTCACTTCTGCCAGCTCGACAGCGAAGGGAAGGGATTGCTCAAGACGGCGATGGACGACCTGGGACTATCGGCGCGCGCCCATGACCGCATCTTGCGTGTGGCCCGCACCATCGCGGACCTGGAGGTCGCGGAGCGTATCCAGACGGCGCATCTGATCGAGGCCATCGCTTATCGCAGCCTCGACCGCAAACTGTGGATGCGCTGAAGGGAAGACTCTCGAGGAGAGAAGATCGCGGTTCGCAGTCGTCCGTGATCGACTCCTGGAACCATTTCCGCTTCGAGTGAGGACAAGTCGGTACAACTCTGGGAGGCGAGTACCGGCAAGCCACTGCGGCAACTTCAGGGACACGAGTCGGCCGTCTGGTCCGTGGCCTTTGCTCCCGATGGCCGCACTCTCGTCTCGGCCGGAAACAGTGTCCGGTTCTGGGAAGTGGCCACCGGCCAGCAGGTCCTGGTATTCAACGCGGACTGGACCGGGATGAACAGCGTGACGTTCTCTCCTGATGGAAAATCGGCGGCCTCCGGGACCGATGCGGGGACCATCCTCATCTGGGACGTGACTGGCCTGCACCACGCGGCGAAGCGCCCCCCGCCTGTCCTGCAGAAGGATGAACTGGAGAAGTTGTGGCAAGTGCTCGCTGGGGAGGATGCACCGGCGGCGCATCGAGCGGTCTGGCTGCTGGCGTCGATGCCTGAGGAGGCCGTTTCCTTTCTCGCCAGCCAACTCCGGCCAATCGCACCGGTCTCTCCCGAGCGGTTCGCGCTCTTGCTGGCGGAATTGGAAGACGAGCGTTTCCGCGTCCGCCAGCGAGCCTCGCAGGCCCTGGAGGCAGCCGGGGAGCAGGCCATTCCGCCTCTTCGCGCCGCCCTTGTCGGCCGGCCCTCCCTGGAACTGCAGCGCCGCGTCAGCAAACTGTTGAAGACGCTGGACCCCCTCGTGCTTTCTCCCGACCGGCTCCGACAAGTCCGCGCTGTGGCAACGCTGGAGTATGCCGCAACTGCCGAGGCGAGACGGGTATTGCAGGCCCTGGCCAAAGGGGCTGTCAATACTCTGCAAACGCAATACGCAACATCCGCTCTGGCACGACTGGCGAAGGTGAGACAAGATCCCTGATTCGACTGCTGCGACCGCCACTCCTCAGCCTTTCGGCGGCCAGTCTGATCCGGCCGAGCGCTCGGTTTCTTTGCCGAGGGCCTCCAGGCGGTAGGTATAGGTGACAGTCAACCCCTCACGGTCGCCCTGGATGACATCGACCTCCCCGAAGTG
>JBBSDR010000666.1:0-4911 GCA_038240465.1 Gemmatales bacterium | reverse complement strand
CCGGACAGGCGAGACGCCTGTCCCACCGGGTATGTTTGAACCTGCCGCTCGCCTTACGCTCCCGGCTCGCCTGGGAAAAGCGCGATCTCGCGCGGAGAACTGAACCGGGTTGCCCGGCCTCTCAACTTGACGCATTCTGCTGCAATCCGCTATAAACTTGATATCAGAACCCAGACGCCTCCCGGACTCCCACCCCGATGAGCCTGTCTCCCGAAGGAATGTAACTCTTCGTCAAGGAGTGGGTGATTTGCGGACCTGAAGGCGAACCGGTTCGAGGGAACGCACCATGCTAACGCCCCCGCAAGTCCTCGCCTGCGTCAAGGCCGAACCGTTCCGGCCCTTTCGCTTGCACATGGCGAGCGGCAACACCTTCGACGTCCGCCATCCCGAGATGGTGAAGGTCGGCAAGAGCTTCGTGCTGGTTTTTTCGTTTCCAACCGATGAAACGGAGGTTATCGATCGCTGGGAAACTGTCTCGCTGATGCTCATCGAGTCAATTTCGCATCTTGACGTCCCTGTGGGAACTTGAGAACACACGACCCGTGCGGTCCGATAGAATGAGTTCATGAAGAAAGCGATGGCCAGCAACCGAACCTTCCCCTTCGTCAAGGCGGAGGCGATTGCTACCAAGCAAGATCCCAAGAGGAACGAGTTGATGTCGCCGCAGGAAGTTCTGAACTACGTCAATGGGCAGCCGTTCCGCCCGTTCCGCATCCGCATAAACAGCGGCAGGACTTTCGACATCCGGCATCCGAAGATGGTCCGGGTCGGCAGGCGTGACGTGCTCATCTTCACCTTCGCGAGCGATGTCCCCGAAGTCTACGACCGCTGGGAGAACGTGTCGCTCGTATTGATCGAATCCCTGGCTCCGTTGGAGGCTTCCGTCGCTCCGACGAGCGATTAACCCTATGACCACCCCTCGTACTTACGCCTTCGTCAGTCTCGGCTGTCCGAAGAACACCGTCGATTCCGAACGGATGCTCGGAAAGCTCGCTCAGGACGGCTACGTTCTGACGCCCGACGCCGACGGCGCCGATGTCGTCATCGTCAACACCTGTGGCTTCATCGAGCCGGCGCGCCAGGAATCGCTCGGCGTCATTCGCGAGATGCTCGCTCTGAAAGAGCAGGGCAGAGTCGGGGCGGTCATCGTCGCCGGCTGCCTCGCCGAGCGCAAGGGCGATGCACTTCTTGAAGAAGTCCCCGGCGTCGATCAACTAGTCGGCGTCTTCGGGCGTGAAGAGATCAGCGTCGCTGTCGATCGCGCCCTGAGCCAGCGCCAGGAACAGCACTCGATCTTTCGGCCCGCTCCGGTCCGCGCTCTCGAAGACACGGCCCGGCTGCGCATCACGCCGCGCCATTACGCATACCTGAAGATTTCCGAAGGCTGCGATCGGCTCTGCACCTTCTGCGCCATTCCGAAGATGCGCGGCAAGCACGTCACCAAGCCGATCGAGGAAGTCATCCGCGAGGCGCGCGAGTTGGTCGCCGATGGCGTGCGCGAGTTGATCGTTGTTGCCCAGGACACGACGTACTACGGACTCGATCTCTATGGCCAGGTCCGTCTCGCCGAACTATTGCGGCAACTCGATCGCGTCGAGGGGCTGGACTGGATCCGCATCCTCTATGCGTACCCGGTCCACTTCACCGATGAGTTGATCGATGTCCTCGCCTCAGCGAAGAAGATCGTCCCGTATCTCGACATGCCATTGCAGCACATCAACGATCGCGTTCTGAAGCGCATGCAGCGGCGCGTCAGCCGGACCGAGACGGAGTCGCTCATCGCGAAATTGCGCAGCGCTATCCCGGGACTGACCCTGCGGACGACGTTCATTGTCGGCTTCCCCGGTGAGACGGAACAGGAGTTCAACGAACTGACCGATTACGTCAAGCAGGCGCGATTCGAGCGCGCCGGCGTCTTTCCCTACTCGTTCGAGCCGGACACTCCCGCGACGCGGCTGGACGGCCATCTGCCGGAGGAGATCAAGACGGCACGGCGCGATCGGCTGATGGAAACCCAGCAGAGTGTCGCCTTCGAGTTGACCCGCGCCCGGGTCGGCAAGGAAATCGAGGTCATCGTCGATGGCGCGGACCCGGAAGTCCCCGGACACGTTCTCGCTCGCGGCCATGCCGACGCGCCGGACATCGACTGCCTTGTCCGGGTCAAGGCGAAGAACCTGCACGCCGGCGATTTGGCGCGCGTCAAGGTGACGGGAACGGATGGATACGATCTCGTTGGCCGGGCCATCGGACCAGGAAGGTAAGCATGGCGACCACGATGACAACACCTCCCGCGCACCTGAATGCCTTCAACCTGCCCAACCAGTTGACGGCAAGCCGGTTCGTGCTGGCCATCGTCCTCTTTGTCCTGATCGAATTGGAACTGTGGATCGCCTGCCTGGGCGTGTTCCTCCTCGCCAGCTTCACCGACTGGCTCGACGGCTACCTGGCACGCAAGCAGGGCCTGACCAGCACCCTCGGCCGCAATCTCGATCCGCTTGTCGATAAAGTCCTCGTCTGCGGCGCTTACATCTTCCTGCTGCCCGACGGCGACAAGGCCGGCTGGCTCAAGCCGTGGATGGTCGTCGTCATCGTGGCGCGCGAACTGGTCATCACCGGCCTGCGCGGTTTCATGGAGAACCTTGGAGCGAAGTTCGGAGCGGACTGGCTAGGCAAGTTCAAGATGGGCTTGCAGTGCGCGGCGCTGATCGCCATCTTCATCGCTCTGGAAGCGCAGGGTTCATTCCCCGAACAAATGTGGTGGCTCGAACCGACTCGAAATGTTCTGCTCTACGCCATGCTGGCAACGACGCTGTACAGCGGCCTGCAATACCTGTGGCGAGCCGGAGCGCTGCTGCGAGCGCAATCCATGTAGATCGAGGGAAAGACCATGTCCGCAAATACGCTGGGTTGCGCCATCGTCGGCTGCGGCATGATCGCGCGGTTTCACGCGGCGGCCCTGCGCGACGTTCCCGGGACAACCCTCCGCGCCCTTGTCAGCCGTTCCCGGGCCAGCGCCGCGAAACTGAACGAGACAGGCGGACTCTCCTGCGACATCTATACCTCCCTTGAGCCAGTCCTGGCCCGCGACGACATTCACATTATCATCATCACCACGCCTTCGGGCGCACACGCGGAACCGGCCATTGCCGCGGCGAAAGCGGGCAAGCACGTTGTCGTCGAGAAGCCGCTCGAGATCACGACGGAACGCTGCGATGCCATCATCGACGCCTGCACCGCGGCCGGCGTCCAGCTTTGCACCATCTTTCCGTCGCGCTTCGCGGACGCCAACCAGGCGCTGAAGGACGCGGTCGATGCGGGGCGGTTTGGCCGGCTCACCCTCGGCGAGACGACGTGCAAGTGGTGGCGCGACCAGGCCTACTACGACGGAGGCGGCTGGAAAGGGACGCAGGCCCTCGACGGCGGCGGCGCGATGATGAACCAGGCCATTCACAACGTCGATTTGCTGCTGTGGATGATGGGGCCGGCGACGCACGTCAGCGCCTTGAAAGCAACCCTGGCTCACGAACGGATCGAGGTTGAGGACACGGCCGTCGCCTGTGTGCGCTTCGCCAGTGGCGCGCTGGGCGTGATCCAGGCGGCGACGAGCATCTGGCCGGGGCTGCCCAAGACGATCGCGATTCACGGCGACCAGGGCAGCGTCGTCGTCGAGCAGGAGGACGTGCTGCGCTGGGACTTCAAGACTCCGCAACCGGAGGACGAGGCGATCCGCCAGCGGTTTTCACAGAAGGTCGGCGCCTCGGGCGGATCGAGCAATCCGGCATCGATCTCGCACGTCTATCACGCCCGGCAGTTGGCCGACTTCGCGCAGGCGATTCGCGACAAGAGGAAACCGCTGGTCGATGGCAGTGAAGGACGCAAGGCCGTCGCCCTGATCCGGGCCATCTACGAATCGGCGGCGACGGGTCGAACCGTGCCGCTTGCGGCGTAGCGGGAATTCAAGGACGATATTCAACAGAGGTCAAGGACATGACCAAGGAACGCTCGCGAATCGCGGATTTCGCAGTCTACGCACTGGTCCGCGTCATCTTCTGTTTTCTGCAGATGCTGTCCTACGAGACGGCGCGCAAGCTGGCGGGCGGTCTGGCCTGGCTCGTCTACAAGGTCGATAAGCGCCATCGCCTCGCCGCCGACGAGAACTTGCGCCACGCCTATGGCGACACAATGACCGCCGAGCAGCGCGACGACATGATCCGCGGCGTCTACGCTCACTTCTGCCGTGTCCTGATCGAGATTGTCCAGCTATCGCGACGGCTGCACACGCAGAACTGGAAGCGCTACGCCGAACTGATCGGCGGCGACAAGATCGTCGGCGCCTTGATCTCGGGCCGTCCGGTGCTGATTGTGACCGGGCATTTCGGCAACTGGGAGATTGCCGGCTACGCCCTGGGACTGCTCGGCTTTCACACGCACGCCATCGCCCGGACGCTGGACAATCCCTTCCTCGACGATTTCTTCCGCTCGTTCCGCCAGCGGACCGGTCAGCAGATCCTTGCCAAGACGGGCGACTTCGACAACATTCAGGGCGTTCTCGCCGGCGGCGGAGCGCTGGCGACGCTGGCCGACCAGGACGCGGGCCAGCGCGGCGTGTACGTCAACTTCTTCGGCCGTCTTGCCTCGACGCACAAGGCCGTCGCGCTACTGGCCCTGGAGTATAACGTGCCGATGGTCGTCGTCGGTGTACCGCAACTCGAGGGCAAGTACAAAATCATCCTCTCGGAATACATCGATCCGGCCGACTACCAGGAGAAGCCAGACGCTGTCAAGGCGCTGACGCAGCGATACACCACCGCCCTGGAGCGCGTTATCCGTTTCGCGCCCGAGCAATACTTCTGGCTGCACCGCCGCTGGAAGCACCAGCCCAAGGCGAAAGCGACGAAACGGACACCATTG
>JBBSDR010000665.1:0-4911 GCA_038240465.1 Gemmatales bacterium | reverse complement strand
TGCTGTCATCACGGCAAGACGCCGCCCTGCACCGATGCCATCCTCCGCGCCGGCATTGCTCGCGTCGTCGCCGCCATGCAGGATCCCTTTCCGCTCGTCAGTGGCCAGGGTGCGGGAATTCTGCGCGCCGCGGGCATTGCCGTCGATGTCGGTCTGGAAGAAGAGGCCGCGCGTCGGCTCAACGCCCCGTACCTGACGCTGCTCGGAAAGGGCCGGCCCTACATGCATCTCAAGTGGGCGATGACGCTTGATGGCAAGATCGCCACGCGCACGGGCGACTCGAAATGGATCAGCAATGAGACCTCGCGGCGGCGCGTTCATGAATTGCGCGGACGAGTCGATGCGATTGTCGCCGGCGTTGGCACGGTCCTGGCCGACGATCCCTTGTTGACGGCTCGTCCACCTGGAGCGAGGACGGCGACGCGCATCGTGCTGGACAGCAGCGGACGGACACCGCTTTCATCGCAGCTCGTCAAGACTGCACGCGAAGTCCCCACGTTGATCGCCGTTTGTCAGCCTTCGTCGGCGCTCGATCGGTTACGAGAACAGGGATGCGAGGTACTGAAACTGCCTGACACGGCCGGCCACGTCTCCCTTCCGGCCCTGCTTGCGGAACTGGGACGGCGGCGGATGACCAACGTCCTCGTGGAAGGAGGCGCCGCAGTCATGGGGAGCTTTCTCGATGCCCGGCTTGTCGATGAAGTCCACGTCTTCATCGCGCCTCGTCTGGCGGGAGGGAGTGCGGCCCTGTCGCCGATTGGTGGCATGGGTGTGGAGCGCATGGCGGAGGCTTTGAGCCTCGCGCGGTGCGAGATCGAACGTCTCGACGGCGACGTGTATATGCATGGCGTCCTGCAGCCCGGCTGAGTCCGAACTACGGGCGGATGGCGCGAATGTCCTCACCGAGCAGTTTGAAGTTTGGAATCGTCATTGGCTCGACCACACGCAGCGTCTCGCGTTCCTTTTCCCACTTCGCCAAGGCGAAATCGCGCAGTTCCATCAGCAATCGGCCCAGTTGATTCGCTCCATGCAGCACGCCGTCTTCGTCCTCGACCGCTCCCCAGAAGCGATCCGCGTGCGACCACTCGACGATCGGTTTCGCTCCCGTTTTCTCCAGCAGCCAGTAGAACGGCCCCAGGTTCTGAGCCAGCTTGACGCGCAGACACCAGGCCATGATGTCGATGTTTACCGCGTCCCAGTCAGGCCGCGTATACTTCGCTCGCCTCCCATCCTTCTTCGTCACCATCTTCGCCGCCATCGGACTCGCCTGGTCCAGCACCTCTTTCTGAATGTCGGCATGCTCGGGGAAGCGGCATGCCTGATAGAGTGCCTCGGATGTCAGCACTTGATGGCCGTTCACCTTCAGCGAAAAACCACTCGCCATGTTCGAGAGGCCGCCGAATGTCTCCTTCGTCTTGCGGAAAATCACGCAATCTTCGTGGATTGTCCCCTTGAATTCCCAGCGCATCGCGATTCTCCCTTCTCGCCGGCCCCCAGCGGGTTGTTGAAAAATGTCTTTCTTTGTGTACGACTGTATTCTATACTAAGGTCTATGAGGTACTATCTGTGCGCATTGATTCCGATCGAACGGTGCGCGGGAGACGAAGCTCCTGGCGCATTTTCTGACCCGATCCTCGAGTGACGCGGAGGTGAGTGATGGTGGACCTGAGCCAGCTGACAGAGAAACAGAAAAGGATCTACGAGTTCATCCGGAGCAAGATCGAGGGCCGCGGCTACGGCCCGACGGTCCGGGAAATCGGTCTGGGGTTTGGGATCAAGTCGCCCAACGGCGTGATGTGCCACCTGAAGGCCCTGGAAAAGAAGGGGCTGATCAAGCGCGAGGGCTTCTCGGCGCGGGCCATCGAACTGATCGGCCACAAGTTCGGCTATCCGGGCCTGCCCCTGCTCGGCACAGTCGCGGCCGGCCCTCCGACGCAGGCGGTCGAGAACCCGGAACTGCTCAACATCAACGAGATGTTCGAGGGCAGCGATCACTATGTGCTGAAGGTTCGCGGCCAGTCGATGATCGAGGACCACATCGAGGACGGCGATTATGTCGTGGTCCGCAAGCAAGCCAGCGCCGCCAACGGCGAACGCGTGGTGGCCATGGTCGGCAACGAGGTGACGCTGAAGCGGTTCTACCAGGAAGCCGATCATGTGCGTCTGGAGCCGGCCAACAGCTCGATGGCGCCCATCATCGTGCCGGCGAGCGAGGACCCGGAAATCGTCGGCGTCCTCGTCGGTGTTGTTCGCAAGGTTTGAGTATGGCCGGTAGCCGCATTCGCGCGAATGCGGCTACCCGGCAACTCCCGAGTGGGATGCCATCGTCCCTTCCGGCCCCGGTTCCAGCAGCCGGGGCCGTGGCGTTCCCAGGATCGAATCGAGGACCCAGCAGCCCCGCGTGTGGGGCTGTTCCCCGCGACAGTGCCGCAACACTTCCTGCTCGTCACAACCCGCATCTTCCAGCGCATCCGCCAGGATCGGCATCGCGGCGAAGTCCTTGTCGTCGTAAATCGTGCGCGCGATTCGGGCCACTGTCTCGTCGTTCCACTCGAGCCAATCCCTCGCCGGATAAAACGGATGGAAGAAATCCCCCAGAACGTCGCGCGCCAGCACAGTCAGCGTCCTGGTGGTCACCCCGTCGATACCAGGCAGGAAATCAAGCAAGCAAAGTATCGACTCGGCGGCCTCGCGCGCCGATGCGGTTGTCAACAGGTTCGGCCCCTCCTCGCAGATGCCGATATCCCTGTTGGCTGGCCGGGCCATGGGTTCGTTGCGCTCCTGTCCCATGTCCTCGGCGCCGATCAGCCCATCGGCGAATCGCTCCGCAACTTCGATCCGGCGGCTCCTGCGGTCGTCGGGAAAGTAGCCGATGAGGTGGCGATACCAGGCGCAGCCGAGCAGCCGCAACTTGCGGCTGCTTCCCCGGCAGGGCAGCAACGAGATAAGCGCGCGGACAGAGAGGGACCCATCGTAGCAATCCTCGTCAATTCCCGGATCGGTCTGAACCCAGATTTGCGCCCCGGCCAGGCGAAGGACCGTTCCCGGTCCCACCACGACCGGATCGGTCACGGGAGAGACATTGACCCAAATCCCGTTGCGACTCTGTGTGTCCGTCACGAGGATTCGGCCATCCTTGACGTCGAGGAAGCAATGCTGGCGAGACACGGAGCGTTCCTGCAAGGGAATGTCGCAGTCGTGTCGGCGGCCAACGCGCAACCGGCACGAATCCTCCAGGCGAAAGACTTGGGGCGACGATCGCCCATCGACTACGCGCAGAAATAGAGTCATGGATGCCTCCCCTGGCCAGACGTTCCAGTCTGGCGTGCGAGAGCCTGTCCAGCGTCAATTATGTATTTTATCCGCCTTTCCTCTTCGCGCTCGGTCAATTCGCGGAAAGGAAGGCCAGCGGATAAACCCGCTGTTCCGGCCAGCCTCCAAAGGAAGGGAGCGAGCATGCGATGGATCGCGAGCATCAACCAGAAGGGCGGCACCGTGATGCGCGACTGGCGTTTGGCCCAATCGCGACCTAGACTTGCGCGGGATTCTCCACGCAGTCAAGGGCAACGCGCATGCTTGGGCAAGTTTACCTCAAGCGCTACAAGGTGGTTCGGCCGCTCGACGAGGGCGGCATGAGCAAGGTCTACCTCGGCATGCAGACCGAGCCGCCGCGCGAGGTGGCCATCAAGGTCCTGCGGGCCGAACTGGCGTCTCAACCCAGGGTTCGCGCGCAATTCCGCCGCGAAGCCTACATTCTGGCGAAGTTCCATCACCCGAACTCGGTCACCTTCTACGACGCCGACGTCGAGGCGAAAGAGCCCGTCCTGGTCATGGAGTACCTGCGCGGCGTCGATCTGCTGCATCTGCTCCAGCGCCACAAACGGCTCAGCCCGGAACGAACGGGCCGTCTGCTCGGACAGATCTGCGCCGTCCTCCAGGCCGCTCACGACGAGGGCATCGTTCATCGCGATTTGAAGCCGGGCAACATCTTTGTCGTTCATCCGGACACGCCGCAAGAAAAAATCAAGCTGATGGATTACGGGCTGGCGAAGATGTCGTCGATGCTCTATTTCGCCGCCGAAGAGATGCAAACGCAGAACCATCCCGCGGCGGCCGGCACGCCGGAGTACATCTCGCCAGAACAACTCATGGGCCACGACGTCGATCGTCGCGGCGATCTGTACAGTCTTGGGGTCATCCTTTACGAGATGCTGACGGGCCGGCGTCCCTTTGAAGGCGATGTGGACAAACTGCTGCTCGCGCACCGCGACGATGCGCCGCCCTCCTTCGCCGCGGCGGGAGCGGCCGACCTGGTGCCATCCGCCCTCGAATACCTCGTCATGGACTGTTTGGCCAAGTATCCCGAGGAAAGGCCCCAGACAGCCGAGCAGCTTGCCCATCTGTACGAGCAGGGGCTGGGGAGAAAGATTTACGAACACGAGCGGCCGACCTCGTCGCCATCCAGGCCAACGGCGATCGTCCGCAAGTTTGACAGTGCGGCCGATCGCAACGCGATTGTCCAGCAGGTGACCGCGACGATGCCCGAGAGCATGGCGATGCTCAAACTGAAGGGCTTCATCTGCGACCTGGGCGGCGAGATTATCGAGAGCCTGCCGGGACTGATCCGCGTGCGGCTCGGCCAGGCGAAACAGTCGAGCGGGCTGTTTAGCTGGTTCGGAGGGGGGGGGCAAAGGCACAATAGCAGCGCGATCAACATGGAGTTGCAGATGGAGCAGCCTGATCCGAGCCAGCCGAGCCTTCTGGCCATCACGCTGAAGTTGACCTCGCCATCCGGCGCCTTTAGCGCCGATGGCCGGACCAAGTGCGAACGCATCGGCCGCGACTTCCAGGCTTATCTGATGGGAAGAGCGTGTTAGGAGTCAGGAGTCAGGAGTCAGGAGTCAGGAGTCA
>JBBSDR010000664.1:0-4912 GCA_038240465.1 Gemmatales bacterium | reverse complement strand
GAGCCGAAAATGAATGCCAGAGTAATGCGATCGCTCATGTGCGCCAGAGCGTCCTCCAGCAGGCGCTCAAGACGAAGCCCGCCGTGTACTTCCTTCGCGCTCACGAGCAACGTGAGGGCGTGCAGCATGTGGGGGCATGGTTCCGGTACTCCCATCAGAATGGTCTCGGCCCTGGCGACGAGAGATGGCGACCACGCCCAACGATTGCCGGCGAGGGCTTCAGCCACGATTTGTGCCGCCACGCGCTGCACCACCAGGGCTGAAGTGTTCTCAAAGCACTGGGTCACACACCCATCAACAATCGGATCTTTTCCCAATGAGTCTGCGATGACGCGAAGACAGGCGATGCGGACACCCGGTGCTTCCTCCCGGTCGCGGGCACGGACGACAAACGATTTGAAGAGAGCCGGATCGTCCTGAGCAATTCGGGACAGGCCCCCCACGGCTGCCTTGCGAACGGCATCCGCCTCGGAGGATTCGAGGAGAGCGAGCAAATGGTCCCGGACATCCGTCTCTCGGGAAGCGACTCTCGATAAAGCACTGGCACAACTCATACGGACTTCATTGGAACTGTCTTCGGTCAGGACTTTTAGCAATCGTTTCGCCGTCGAGGAATGATGGACGGCAGCCCTCTCAAGTTTCCACGCGCAAGCGGACCGAACTGCTGGACTCCGGTCGCGTGTCAATGCATCCTCCAGCACCCCTCGCACTTGCTGATTCTTATCGGCCTCGTCTCGAGTCAAGTTGTCGATGAGGAGCAGTTTCTCCGGAACTTTCGTCCCCTGGCTGCGCACCAGGCGGCATACAGCCGTGTACCATTCCCCGGGCGCCTCGCGCCGCAGGCGTGGTGCGAGAGAGAGGATACTGACGCGAAGCCCACCAAACTCCCGGCGGTGGACTGCCCCCAAGGTCTCGGCTGCTTCATCCGAAACTTCGGGAGACCCGTGGATCGCCGTGTACAGGCCGAGATACTCTTGTGGTCTCAGGGTCCGACGAGCGGCAGACTCGATGTCCGCAAGCATCCGACCGGCATCGGCCGAATAGCGGGATGCCTTGAGGTCGAGCAGTGAGTCGATAATATCCAGGGGAATACCAAGCCACCTGGACTCGCCGAGGATACTCCCCGTTGAGAACAGTTGGTCGATCAGGCGCCGGTCCGCGATGAGCGCTCCGTCCGCCAGGCAGCGAAGGGCCAGACGCAGCCCGCGGCGTAAAAATCGCCCTGCCGGATCTGGATCGTCCAGAAGGATGCGGAGCAAGGATGTCGCCTGAGGGGGAGCAAGTTGGGCAGCGACATGTCGCACTACTTCTTCCCACCGGGGATGGTACAGATACTGGCGCAGAAGGCTCAGCGCATCGCTCCTTGTTCGGCTCGCTTCATCCAGGATCCCGCAGGCCGCGAAGTACTCTTGAAACGTCCGATGCGAGAAGCCAAAGATATCGGCGCCTCGTTCCACGAGTAGTCCCGATCGCTCGCAGAGATGGCGGATGACGCGGTCGCGCTGATCCTTGGCTCGCTCTCCTTCGAGGGCCAGGCTATCGCTGAGGAATTGCTGGATCAAGTCCGCAACCCTCCAGCGCGGACTCAGGACTCTGTCGTCCCGTTGCATCGCCAGTGCCAGCCGTCCGAGCAGCCAGGCGAACTCACGGGAGTCAAGGATGATCCCGTGCAGCAGGTCGCCTTGCCGTGCTTCTCGCTTGCCCGCCTCCCAGGTTTCCAGCAGTACCTCGACAACCTTGGCGTACAAATCGACCCGGCGGCGCGGCAGAGAGGCGTTGGCATGGTGCAAGGCTGCCAGAATCGTCAGCATGAGCGGATTGGTGGCGATCTCGCGCAGTGGCCGCTGATTCAGGATCGCGTCACTCAATTCCTCTCCCCGTCGTTCATCTTCCTGGCGCTGACGCTTCCCGCCCTGGCTCTGCCGCGAGGTGTGCCAGCGCTGAGCGAAGAGCCGGATGTCCTCCTCTTTCCATCGTGTTATCTCGCAGGTTGCGAAGTCGAGCCGGTCCCAGGGAGCCGAATCCAGTCCGACGACTCGGCTGCTCAGCACGAACTGGTTGTCCGGATAGCGGGTGACAAATTCGCGAAGCGTTGCGGGCAGGTTGCCGTCACAGCCGGCCTCGTCAAGTCCGTCGAGCAGCACCAGGCATCTGCCACCCCGCAGTTCCTCTTCGAGAAGCCCTTCCAGGACAGCTGCTGATTCGGGTGAGGCTTCGGGCTGGGTGTAGGTCAGAACACACTGAACGACACTCAGATCACCACCCTGCTCCCGGGCTTTCGCGTAATCGGCGAGGCGGATAAAGAGAGGGGTCAGTGGGCAATCCGGGTATCCGTCTTTTCCCTGGTTACCCTCAGCATAGCTCCGTGCGATGTGGCGCAGAGCGGTGGTCTTGCCGCTCCCCGGCTCACCGCGCAGGAGGAGACGCCGGCGCCGGAGGAGGCAATCGCCGAGTGTCAAGTGGCCCAAAAGCTCCTCAGTGGGCAAACTCGGCTCCTCTGTTTCCGCACTTTCCTCGGGCGAGGCCGGCAAGCAGTCCTCCTCGCGGTTCAATTTCATCCTGGCGCGGAGCCGGATTGGGACAAAAAGGTCATCCAGGCGCCGCGGCTGCGCCGTGGGGAGGCCCAGCCCGCGAAAATCCAGGTGGGCGTGTTCTTCGGCAACAAGGAGCTTGTAGACAGCGAGAGGGTCCGCGAGAATCGCATTCTCGTCCGCGAGGTTCAGGGCGCGCACCAACCCTTGCACGGTTGCCCCCCGCACTTCCGCTGAGTCCTTGTTCAGAATGGCATGGAGAGTCTGGCGCGACACCCTGGCCACCTTCGCCAGTTTTGTGTTGGTGTAGCCTTGCGAAGCCATCAGCGTCCGCAGTTTTCGCGAATCGATTTTCATGACATCTGTTCAGATGGATATGGCAAGTTATTGCTATCAACTTAACGTGAAGTGTAAAGTTAGTCAATAGATATTGACAATTTAGAAATCGAAACTTGACACTCATTGCTGCCAGGTCATTCTCGCGAACCTGTCTGACGGCTCGCGACAGGGAGAGCGGAGGGAGAGCGGAGGGAGAGCGGAGAATCGCCGAGGAGGAGGATTTCCCCAAGTTCAACCGCGGGTGCGCTCGATAGCAATGAGGGGATTATCGCGAGGATACAGAGCGGGAGGCGATGTGATGATGCCGATTCGCCGGTTGATGGTTGTGGGTCTGGTCCTCGCCGCGGGACTCGCAATGGCGACTTCAGCGAGTGCCGGACCGCTGCTGGCGTGCTTCGGACACCGCGACGACCCGCCGCCGTCCTACTCGCCGGTGCGCTACTGGGCGCCCCGAGTGGCACGCGCCAACGATTGCGTCCACGGCCCACGCCTGAGCGTCTATCCGCCCGATCGGCATCCCGAGATCCATCCAGACTATGTAATCATCAAATATCCCCACCCCGCCGTCGATCCCGCCGCCACCATCATCGAACCGCCGACTCCCCCGGCCGAGTCGCGTTTCCGCTATTGACGGGCAGGAGTGCGCCTACTCGTGACGCAGCGCCTCGATTGGATCGAGCAGGGCGGCGCGATACGCCGGATACAAACCGGCGGCGACGCCGACCACGACCGCCGACCCCAGCGACAGGAAGATCGACATCTCGTGCAGCTTGGCCGGCGCTTTCGTGTTCCAAAACTGCAGCGACGCCCACGGGACCACGACAATGATGAGCAGCCCGAGGAAGACGCCCACCAGGCCGCCAATCGTCGTCTGAACAATGGCCTCGACGAGGAACTGCATGGTGATGTCGCGGCGCTTGGCGCCCAGGGCGCGACGGGTGCCGATCTCGCGGGTGCGTTCCGTTACCGTGGCCAGCATGATGTTCATGATGCCGATGCCGCCCACGAACAGCGAAATACTCGCGATCATGCCCAGTAGCATCTTGAAGCGGTCCTTGGCCGCCTCGGCCTGTTCGAGCTTGTCCAGAGGCACGCTCACCACCGTGTCCTTCTTCTGGTGCCGATCCAGGATGGTCTTGATGGCCTCGCCGGTCGAGCGCACCTCATCGGTTTCGGAGACGGTGAGCGTCACCTGACTGTACTCGACCTGTTCGCCGCTGCGCGTGCCGGACTGGCGCAGGAAGACCGTCTGGCCGATACGGCCGCCTGCCGTGCCGAGCGGAATATAGACGTCGTTGTTGAAGTTCTCCCCCGTCTGATTGCCGCCGCCGCTGATCGGGGTACTCTCGGCCGCGACGCCGACCACCACATAATTGAACTTGTCGATCAGGATTGTCTGGTCGATGGCACTCTCGAAAGGGAACAGATTGGCGGCGACGGCCGAGCCGAGGACGCAATAGTTCACCTTCGTCTGGCCGTCGCTGTCCACCAGGAAGCGGCCGACGGTTTCCTGAATCTTGTTGATCTCCTTGTAGGCCGGCGTGGTCGCGACGATGCGCGAGTTCCACATGTACCGGGCGTGATAGACCGGCTTGGGGAAGGTGCGCACGGGGACCATGCGCACAATGGCCGGGATGGTGTCGAAGAGGTCGTAGTCCTCCTGCGTGATACCGTAACGGGCCACGAAGGTGCGCGACTGCGTGCTGATCTCATCGGGCGGTTTTTCGCTCCTGACGATAATGTTGGTCGCCCCGAGGCGTTTGATCTCCTCGAGGGTGTCTTGCATGCTCCCCTCGCCGAACGACAGCAGCGCGATGACGGCCGTCGTGCCGATGATGATGCCGAGGACCGAGAGCATGGAGCGCATCTTGTGCAGCCAGAGACTGCGAATGGCTAGCACCAGGGTTCGCCGGCCCTTGTCCTGGAACAGCAACACCCCAAGCAAGATGAGGTAGGCCACCACGAAGAAGACCGACGCGACGTACAGGAGAGATTCAAAGAATCGCATGGTAGTCTCGGGGGCAGGAGTCAGGAGACAGGAG